>NZ_JABXEO010000037.1:0-72872 GCF_013372585.1 Myxococcus sp. AM010 | reverse complement strand
CCGCCGTCCCCTTCCCCACCCGCAGCCGCGCGGTGCCCGCCTCGCCCTTGTCCGGGCGCGCCGACAGCGCGTCCAACAGCAGCACGTCCTTCACCCGCAGGCTCGCCAGGTCCTGGCCGGAAATCTCCGCCGAGCCAATCTCCGCGCGCAGCCAGCTGCGCACCGCCGACAGACGGCTCGCGAAGGCCTCCAGGTCCGCCTTCCCCCGGGCCCGCCGCTGCGCGCTCTCCACCGCCGGCTCGGCCGCGTCCAGCACCGCCGCGGGCACCACCAGCCGCACCATGCCGCTGTGCGGCCCCAGCGTCGCGTGCAGGTGGACCGCCAGCATGGGGCCGTCATCCCCCAGCCGCGCGGAGACCTCGTCCACGCCCCGCGCCACGCCGTCCAGCCGGGGGCGCGGCACCGCCGCCTGCAGCCCCGGCACCAGCAGCTTGAGTCCCTCGAGGACGACGTAGGCCATCACGCCCTCTTCGATATCCGTCAGCGGCCTCAGGCCCACCGTCTCCCCGGCGCCGCCCAGCAGCAGGTCCACCGCCACGTGCGCCAGCGCCAGCTCCACCTCCAGCACGGCCCGGCCCTGGAGCGCCCCGGGCGCGAGCACCGCCAGGAAGGTGGGGTCACCCAGGAAGCGCCGCAGCTCCGCCATGGGCCGCACCTGGACGGACTCCACCGTCAGGCGCACCTCCGCGTCGAACACCTCCTTGAGCCGGGCCGCCACGGCCACCGCCGTGCCCTCCGCGGGCGTCAGCCACCGCAAGCGCTCCGCGAGCAGCCCCTGGGCCCGGGAGACCTTCTCCAGGTTCCTGAAGGCGAAGGGCCGCCAGCGCCGCTCCTCGCTGGCGGTGGGCTCCTCGGAGGCAAGGGATTCCCGGGGCGGCTCCTGACGCGAAGGCCGGAGCTGGCGCAGGTCCACCAGCATCGTGCGCTCATGGACGCCCGGTCCTTCGTCCTCGGATTCGAGACTCATGCCTTCGCCTCGAAGCGGACGTCTTCAAGCCGGAGCCCACGGCCACTGAGCGCGGAGCGCAGTCCCTCGCTGGCCCCCTCGAGCTGCTTGAGCACCTCGCGGTTGCTGCCGCTGAAGGTGGCCGAAATCTTCCCGTTCCGGGCGCTGACCTTGATGGACAGGCCGCTGAGCACGTCGCCCCGCAAATCAATCTGGAACTCCGCGTTGCCCGCGGCGTTGGTGCCCACGCGGACGCGGTCGACAATCTTCTGCGCAATCTCGGTGGCCAGGGCCCGCAGGCGCTCCGAGCCCGCGGTGTCCTTGGGCTTGGCCACGGGCACCGGCGCCATCAGCGCGGGGTTGAAGCGGAAGCCGGGGGCCATGGCCTCCGCCCCGCCTTCCTTCTTGTCCTTGCCGCCGCCGCTGCCCTTGCCGCCGCCAGCATCCGCGTTCGCCCGGATGGCGGCGCCGCGCTCGGAGCTGACCTGTCCCAGGGAAGACTCCGCCTTGCCCAGGTCCTTCTCCCGGCTATCGGAGGTCCGCTTTTCGTCAGTGCGCCGGGCATCCCGGGAGTCCGACGCGCGCGAGCCGCCCCGGGCCTCCGCGGCCATTCCCTGGGCCTGGGCCTGTGGCTGGGCCAGCTCCTTCATGCCGGGCTGCTGCTCCTGCTGCACCCGCTCACCAAACGTCTTGCCCTGCTGCGTGGCTCGCGCGAGCACGGCGCGCGCAAGACCGCCCTGCTGCTGCTGGGGCTGCGCGGGCGCCGGGCCCGGCGATGGGGGCGGCTGCTGGGACTGCTGCATCAGCCGCTGGAAGGCGGAGGCCCCCTCCTGGCGCTTCTTGGCCTGACCCTCGGCGAGCTTCTTCTCCTGGAGGAGGCGCTCGGCCATGCGCGCTGCTTCGCGGTCGTCGTCAACTCGGCTCATGACGTCATTCCAGGGGGATGGGGAGGGCGCAGGTTACTTGCGCTGGCGCGCCAGGAACAAGGCGTTGCCAATCTCCTCCTGGTTCAGTTCCTCACGCTGCTGTCGCTCGTACTTCACCTGCTTCTGCCAGTTCTCTCGGTGCTTCTCGATGGCCTTCAGCTCCTTCGCCGCCTCGGCCATCTCCCGCCGGCGCTGCTCCACCAGCCGTTCGGCCACCTTGACGGCCTCCCGCTGGCGCTCCACCTCCAGCGCCACCTGCGCCTCTTCGTCCTTCAGGCGCTCCTCGAAGCGGTTCATCATGTTCATGCCGTTGATGCCGGAACCCTTGAACATGACCTCCTTCAAGTAGGCGGCCACCTTCGCCTTGCGCTCGCGCTTGCGCTGCTCCAGGTCGTCGATGAGACGCTGGAGCTCCGCCTTCTCCTTCTCCAGCGCCTTGATGGCGGAGGAAAAGGCCTGCTCCGCCTCTTCCTTGGCCCGGGCGCGCATGTCCTGCAGGGCCTGCAACCGGTACGGGGGCATGTTGGCCCCATCCTAACCCGGAATCCCCGCCGCGCACCCCTGGCCGGCGCCTTACTCGTCGAACAGGGCGATCAGCTGCTCCACCGTCTCCTCGAACCCGGAGTTGGAGTGGGTGTCCTGCTTGAGGAAGTCGATGATGGCGTCGTACTTGTCGATGGCCTGATCCGTGCGGGGATCCGTCCCGTACTGGTAGGCCCCCAGCAGGATGAGGTCACGCTGCTTCTCATACGTGGAGAGCAATTCGCGCAGCCGTCCCGCCGCCTTCTTGTGGTCCTTGGAGACGATGCCGCTCATCACACGGCTGAGGCTGGCGAGCACGTCCATCGCGGGCCACTGGTTGCGCTCACCCAGGGCGCGGTTGAGGATGAAGTGACCGTCGAGAATACCGCGGACCTCGTCGGCGATGGGCTCTTCCATGTCACCGCCGGCCACGAGGCAGGTGTAGATGGCGGTGCACTTGCCCTTGTCCGAGTTGCCCGTGCGCTCCAGGATGCGCGGCAGCATGGAGAACACGCTCGGCGGGTAACCTTGACGAGCCGGGGGCTCACCCACGGCGAGGCCAATTTCACGCTGGGCACGCGCCAGACGCGTCACCGTGTCCAGCATGAAGAGCACGTTGCCGCCGCGCTCGCGGAAGTATTCGGCGATGGCGGTGGCCACGTAGGCCGCGCGCAGACGCACGAGGCTGGGCTGGTCGGAGGTGGCGCACACCAGCACGGAGCGCTTCATGCCCTCCTCGCCCATGGCGTCTTCGATGAACTCACGGACTTCGCGGCCACGCTCGCCGATGAGCGCCACCACGCAGAGGTCCGCTTTCGTGTTCCGGGCAATCTGCCCCATCAGCGTGGACTTGCCGACGCCGGAGCCGGCGAAGAGGCCCACGCGCTGGCCCTCGCCCACCGTGAGCAGCCCGTCGATGCAGCGCACGCCCAGGGGCAGTGGCCGCTCGATGCGCTGGCGGGTGAAGGGGTCCGGGCAGTCGCGGTCCACGGACCAGTCGATGAGGCCCTCGTCCGGCAACGGGTGGCCGTCCATGGGCTCGCCGATGCCGTTGAGCACGCGGCCCAGCAGGGCCTCTCCGCACTTGATGCTCAGCGGCTTGCCGGTGGGGATGACCTCGCTGTCCGGACCGATGCCGTGCAGCTCGCCCAGGGGCATGAGCATCACCTCATCCCCCTGGAAGCCCACCACCTCCGCCTTCACCGCGCCGCGGTTGCGGCTCTTGATGAGCACCAGCTCGCCCACGCGGACGTTGGGCACGCTGGCCTTGATGATGAGGCCCGTCAGCTCGGTGACGCGGCCGCGCACGCGCACGACCTGGGCTTCCTTGATGAGGTCGAAGTACCGCGAGAGGTCAATGGCCATGGGCGTGTCCCTTGACGCTCCGGCTCACGCCGGCCCTTCCTTGCGCGCGGTGTCCGGCAACAGGATGTTCTGGAGCATCTCCAGCTGCGTGGGCAGCTGGGCGTCCACCGTGCCGAACTCCGTCTGGACGATGCAGCCCACGGGGGCCACCTCGGGGTCCTCCTTGATGGCCAGGTCCACCGCGCGGCCGATGAGCTCCATCAGGACGGGCTTCTTCGCGCGGAGCACGGCCGCCGTCTTCGGGTGGACCCGCAGAATCATGGAGCGGGCGCTGCGCAGGTTTTCAATGGCCACGGCGCACAGCTCCACCATCAGCTCCGGGTCCTTCTCCAGGCTCCGGCCGATGATCTTCTCCGCCATCTTGAGCGACAGCGCGATGACGTCCTGCTCGTGGCCGCTCAGCACCTCCCCCGCCTGCATCTTCGCGCGGAGGATGATTTCGGTGGCCTGCGCCAGGCCCTCCTGACGGCCCTGCTCACGCGTCTTGGCGAGGAGCTCCTCGCGCTCACGCTGCGCCTCCGCGAGGATGCGCTCCTTCTCGCGCTGCGCCTCCTCCAGGATGGCCGACGCGCCCTGACGGGCCTCGAAGACCTCGGCGTTCATCACCCCCGCGCGGGGAGGCCGCAGCACGGGACGCTCGGGCGCGTGCGCCGGCTCCGCCGTCCCATCACCTCGAATCACCTTGCCGATCGCCATGGGCCGCTCCTTGCGGGCCGGATGCTAGCGCGTTCCGCCCTTGGGTCCACGTCCCCCCGCACCAGGAGGCACAGGACGGTCGGTACCCGACGGAGAGCGGGGACGGCGCTGGACGGACGTGCCCTCACTCCGGGGCTTGGGCATGGGCGCCAGGGACGGCGAGGTGATGGCCCGCCCCACCAGCACCCGGGGGGGACGCTCCGGCGCCGGCTCCGCCTCGGGGGGCCGGGCCCGGCCGCCTCCCTGGGCACCGGACGAGCGTGAGCGGAACACCCGGGAGACCTCCGAGTCCTCCCGCTCCGGGTCCGCCGCACGGAGCTTCATCCGAGCGGCCCGGGGCGGCTCCTCCGCCGGGCGCTGCGGCCCCCGGGGCTCGACGCGCGAGCGCTCATCGCCGGGGCGCGCCTGGACGCGCGAGCCCTCGGCCACCCGGGAGCGCTCGTCCGCAGGGCGCGCCTGGACGCGCGAGCCCTCGGCCACCCGGGAGCGCTCGTCCGCGGGGCGCGCCTGGACGCGCGAGCCCTCGGCCACCCGGGAGCGCTCGTCCGCGGGGCGGGCGTGGACCCGCGAGCCCTCGGCCACGCGGGAGCGCTCGTCTGGAACACTGGCGTGGACCCGCGAGCCCTCGGCCACGCGGGAGCGCTCTTCCACGGGGCGGGCATGGACCCGCGAGCCCTCGGCCGCCCGGGAACGCTCATCCTGGCCCGCGGCGTGGACCCGCGACCCCTCGGCCACCCGGGAGCGCTCTTCCGGCGGACGCGAGTGCACCCGGGAACCCTCGGCGGCGCGCGCTCGCTCACGCTCGGACAGCGCGTCGGGGTCCTGGGGGCGAGGCCGAGCGCCGCGCTGTCCCAGCCGCGAAGGCGGCGGACCGATGCGCGCGCCCTCTGGATCCGCGCGCGGCGGGCGCGTATCAGGCCCCTCACCCTCACGACGAGCCCCCGCGCCGCCCACCTTCGCGGGCTCACGCCGGGCCGGCATCCGCTGCACCGCGGAGCCATCCTGCCGCTTCGCGGGCGTGGCCACGCGGGACGGCTCACGCGAGGACAACACGCCCGCGTTCCGCGCCGCCCGCTCCGCCATGAAGTCCCGCCGGGCCGGTGGTGCTCCCGCCCCTGGGCGAGCCGCCCCCGGGGCCTTTCCCCGAACCGGCGGACGCGTCGGCACATCCCGCCCGGCACCCGGCGCCCCAGCGGGCGCGGACCCAGCAGGCGCGGCCCCACCAGGAGCCGCCGCCTTGGCCGCGGGTGGCGCCGCCGCCGCGGCCGCCTTCCGGGCTCCCGGTGGCGGAGGAAGCACCGCGGATTGACGCGGCGGAGGCGGTGTCGCCAGGCGAACCGGCCGCTCGATGAGGCCACGCGTGGCCAGCCGCTCCAGGTCCATCACGATGTCGGTCCGGCCGCCGTCGCCCCGCGCGGTGGGACGCACGCGCTCCTCGCGCACCCACTTCGCCAGCAGGCTTCCGAACTCACCGCGGTACTTCTCCAGCATGCGCGCGGCGAACTCCGGGGACTGCGCCACGCACGCGCGCGCCAGGCGCTGGGCCCCCGCGCTGCGCAGCGCCACCGCGGGCCGCGTCAGGCCCTCGTGCGGCTCCAACTGCGCCCGGGCGTCCTCCTCCGGCAGCTTGCGCGGAGCGTTGGCCGCCACGGCCTTGGTGGCCAGCAGCTTCAGGTCCGGCGGCAGCTGCTCCAGCATGGCCTCGCGCTCCGCGTCCGGGAGGCCCGCCAGCGCCGGCCCCAGCACACGCGCGCCCAACCGGTCGCACATGGTGAGCAGCTCCCGCTGCTGGAGCTGGAGCACGTCCGCGAACTTGAAGCCCGCGGCCTGCTGGCCCGCGACCTCGCGCGCGAGCAGCTCCTCCAGCTTCCACCGGACGATGTCCAGGACCTGCGGCCGGACCTCACGGGTCAGCTTCACGCGCGAGGGCGGCAGATGCGCGCGCACCGCCTCCGCCAGCGTGCCCGGCAGCGCGCGCAGCACCACTTCCACCAGCGCGCCCCGCTCACGTTGCAGCAGCGCGGCCAGCCGCTCCGGCTCGGCGCTCCAGAGCTGCCCACGGCGGTCCTTCACCAGCCGCTTGATTTCCTGCACCAGCGCGGGGATGCGCTTCTCGCGCGGAATCTGAAGCAGCTCCTGCGCGCGATGACGCAGGAGCGCCCCCTCCTCTTCGGGAAGGTGCTCCAAGGCGCCGAGGCTCTCCTGGCCGCAGAACGTCACGGCCGTCAGGAGCAGCATGCTCTGGCGCTTGTTGAGCGAGGTGAAGAACGAGTCCAAACGTCACCTCTCGGGCCCCACGGACGCCCGCTGGGAGAGGGAGGGAAGCCCCACCGTGAGGGGCGGTGACGTCAGGCCTCGGGAGGACGACCGCGGGCGCGCGCGCCAGTGCGCGTGGCCGGGGCGCTGGTGGAGCCGCCGCGCATGAAGGTCCACATCGTCAGGCCCAGCATCGCCAGCACCAGCACGAAGGCGCCCGCGAACATCACCTTGAACTGGCTGGCGCTGGACGCCGTCATGCGCAGCCCCAGCACGTCCTGCAGGCGGCTCTCCGAGTCCGTCTCCGCCGACGGCGGCAGGGCCTGCGTCATCAGCACCGTCACCGCGCTGGCCTTCAGCTCCGGCACCGCGGTGGCCGCGAACTGCTGCACCACCGCGGTGTCGATGGGCGGCCTGCCTCCCTCGCCCGGGCGGTACTTGATGAACACCGACGCGGAGGGCATCGGCTTGTTCTCCGGCTGCGCCAGGTCGTTGTTCTCCGGAATCATCACGATGGCGCGCGCTTCCAGCACGCCATCAATCTGATTCAGCGCATTGGAGACCTCGCCGCCCATCGCCTTGAGGAGCATGGCGCGCTCCTCCGTCGCGGTGGGCACCATGCTGCCCTTGGAGAAGTGGGCCAGGCCCTTCTCCACCGGCCGCGGCAGCGAGTTGAGCTTGAGCAGCTCCGCCGCCTGCGCGGCATCCGCCTTGGGCACGGTGATCATGAACCGCACCTCGTTGCCGCCTTCTTCCTTTTCCTTCTTGGCGGTGATGCCGTTCTTGCTGAGCAGGACGTAGATTTCGTTGGCGTCCGCTTCGCTCAGCGCGTGCTGGAGTTCGATGTGGCAGCCCGTCAGGAAGAGGAGGGCAAGAAGCGAGGCGGCAAACGCGTGCGGTCGGCGAATCATGGGCGGGTCGGAGCTTACTAGGCCCCCGAAAAACGCGGAAGGGCGCCCCCTCCCGCTCGTAGAGGGAGGGACCGCCCTTCTCAAGGCCGCGTCGCCGGGGAACCGGGGTTGAGGCCTACACCTGGGTCTTGACGACGTCCTTCAGGCCGGTGGTCGCCTTCTCCACGACCTTGCTCGTCAGGTCCAGCTGCTGCGTGTACTGGTACATGGAGGCCTGGAGCGACAGCAGCTCCGCGTTGGAGAACGCCTTGCCGCTGGAGGCCTGCTTGATGATGTGCTCCAGGTTGACCTGGCCCTTCTCCAGGTCACCGACGATCTGCGTCATCATGTCGCCCGCCTTGGACGACTTGGACGCCTCCGCCTTGGCCACCACGGGCTCGGCCGCCTTGGTCGTCACCGACTCCTGGGCACCGTGCACCTTGTTGAGGGCGGCCTTCTCCGTCTTGGTGACGCTCTCCACCTGACGCACGGCGTCCGTGCGCTGGGTGGCCTGCGCCGCCTGGGCCTTGTTCACCTGCTGGGCCGCGTCCACCTGACCGGCGCCCTGCGCCTTGTCAGCGAGAACTCCGTCGAACTTCGACGCGCCCTGCTTGTTCGTCTGCTGAGCGCCCTGATCCTGCAGCTTCTGCTGGGCGACCTGCGCCGCGGAGACTCCGGCCATCGGACCCGCCATGTGAGACCCTCCTTGCATCCGTCGGAGAAGGAGGGAGTTCCTCCTCCTCGTTCAAGAGTTCCTTGAGCCGGTCGATTGCTCGCGCATGCAGCCGCGACGCCCAGCTCTTCGACTGTCCTATCTCCGCTCCCGCCTCTTCCAGCGTCCTGCCCTGGAAGTAGTACCCCATCAGGAGCTTGCGCTCCTTCTCCGGGAGCTTCTCGATCGCCGCCCGCACCCGCGTCTTCAGCTGCTCCTGCTCCATCCGGATGTCGACGGGGAGCGACTCGTCGGTGTAACCCGCCGTGTCCGCGCCTTCGATGCTGGTGGCGAAAACCATCGCCAACCCCGTCACCGCATCCGAGATGTCATTCACATCATCGTCGAATGAGCTGCCGCGGTTGCCTGCTCCGGCCTCACGATCCGAAAGATTTCCCAGATACGCCGCCGCCCGCTCTCCCACATAGGCGCTGCGGGCGTCCGAACCGCGCAGCACGCCCATCTTCCGCAGACCGTCGAAGATGGCGCCCTTGATGCGGTAGTGCGCGAAGGTGAGGAAGTTGGCCCCGACCTTCGGATCGAACCGCTCGGCGGCCTCCAGGAGGCCTATCTGACCGTAGGCCAGCAGCTCATCCAGCTCCAGCTGGGCATTGAACTGCTTGCGCACGGTCGCAGCCAGCGACCGGACGTAGGGGCCGTACTTCTCGAGGATGACCTGCCTGTCGTCGCCCAGAGCCAAGCGCCGCTCACTCGGCCTTAGACCACAGCCGCTCGAGGACCTGATTCAGCCGCGGATCATCCTGGAGCGCGTCTGCGATTTTGTTGGTGAGGGAAGAAGACTTCATTCGGAGCTTCTCCTTCAGGACTTCGGCGACCAGGGCCTGCGTCGCCTCTTCCTTGCTCTTGAAGCCCCCATTCTTCAGCTTCCGGGCAATGGCCACCGCCTGGGAGGCCACCGGATCCGCGGCCTGGGGGCCCTGGACATTGCTGGAGCCTACCAGACCCGAGGGCCCGACAAGAGACTCCGTCCGGTCCACCCGGCCACCAAAGCTGGCGCCACCCGCCGGAGCCGCGCCGGCAGGGCCCTTCGCGCCACCCGCACGGCCCTTCCCACCGCCTCGTCCGACACCGCCGACAGCCATCGCCGTGACCTCCGTCCTACGTCTTCGCCGGAGGCAGGACTCCCGCCTCCTTGGCCTGGATGAGGGACTGCGCCAGGCGGGCACCGTCCCCGTCGGGATCCAGGTCCATGGCGGCCTTCAGCTCCTTGAGCGCCTCGGGAACCTTCCCCATGAACAGCAGCGCTTCACCCGCATGCGCCCGCGGGAGCGCGGACTGCGGGGCCAGGCGCTGCGCGACGCGGTAGGCCTGCAGGGCCTTGTCATGACGGCCCTGCGAGAACTCCACCGCGCCCAGCGCCAGCTGGGGCACCTCACTCCGGGGCATCAGCGCGGCCGCCCCGGAGAAGATCTCCTTCGCCTTGTCGAAGTGGCCCATGTCGAGCCACAGGTAACCGGCCTCCAGCAGGACCCTGGCCTGCTGGCGTCCGAGTGGGACGAGGCTGTTCGAAATCTCCGAGGTGTCCGCCATGCACGCTCCCTGGGGCGACGACGCCCGCGGTTAGCGGACGTTGCCGATGGAGTTCTTGATCGTATCGTTGCGCGACTTCATCACGTTCGAGATCGCGGTGAAAGTCTGCGACTCCTGCTGGATGGCGGCCTGCAGGTTCAGGAGCTTGGAGTTCTCCTCGGCCATCTTGTTCAGCGAGAAGTTGCCATTGACGGTGTCCGTGGTGCTGCCGGAGCCCTGCGCACCCAGCCCCAGCGGCGAGCCGGAGCCCGCCACCGCGCCACCCAGGCCGCCGCCCGCGACGACACCGCCGCCGGCCGGCGCCACCGCGCCGCTCAGGTTGCCCGCCACCGCGGTGTTCATCACGCCCGCGTACGGCGCGCCCATGCCCGAGCCACCCGTCGCGGAGAACGTGTGCATCGAGGAGACGGCGGCGGAGACAATCTGCCCGCCGGGAACCATGCCGGCCATCGCGCCCACACCCGTGCCCACGGCGCTGGCGGCGCTGTTGAGACCGTTGTGAAGCCGCGCGCCGAAACCGGTGTCCGGCGTCTGCCGCGCCGTCGTGACGTTGGTCGAGAGACGAACGTTCGGGCCCATCATGTTGTCGATCTTCGCCATTGCTTCCTCCAGGCGCTGCTTCCAGCGGAAAGGTCAGAGATCACCGATGCTCAGGATGCTCTCTCTTGCATTATCGGCGGGGGGGGCCGCCGGTTGCCTGACCCCGGAAAAAAAGCGCCTCCGGGGCAAAACCACCGTCATTTCCGGCCCTTGCCACCCTTGGACTCGGCGATCAGCCGCTCGCGGGTCTCCACCAGCATCTCCAGCAGCTCCTCCGCGCGGCCAATGGCGGCCTGGGCCTTCTTGCCCTGCTCCACCTTGGGGCCCTTGAGCTCGGTGAGGCCCGTCTTCACTCCCTCGAAGAAGCCACGGACCTCTTCCACGGAGGCCGCCTCGAGCAGCGACTCGATGGCGGGAAACGAGGGCGCGGGGAGGTCCTGCGCGGTCTGGGACGGCTTGGCGGTCGGGGGCATCGCGGAGACGGTCTCCTGTCGGGCCACCAGCCAGGCTGGCCAGTGGGCGCTGGGCCCCCCGACGGTAAGGGAAAGCCCCGCTGCCGACAAGGCGCTCCGCTCTTCCCACGACGCGCGCGGCCCCCGGACCACCGCCAGGAGAGCGAACGGCCATACCAGCAGGGGGGTGGGCAAGCCCTGTCCGCTTCAACAAGCGCACCTAGGTTTTCTCCAACGGGGGACGTCGCAGCCCCCGCCCACTCACAACAACCACAGGAGCATTTCCATGAAGAAGCTCGTTGGCGTCTTCGCCACCATCGCCATGCTTGGAAGCGGTACCGCCCTGGCCAACAACGACGAGAACAAGCCGAAGGACTCGTCGGCGGCGCAGGGAGGCTCCGGCCAGGTGGGTGAGACCGAAATCCAGAAGGACACCACCACCACCATCGAACGCGAGACGACCGCCACGCCCGCCGAGCCGGGCATGGGCGGCTCCGGCACCATGGGCCAGCAGGCCAACATGGGCCAGAAGGAGCTCAACGGCCGCGTGGTGAAGGCGGAGAGCGACAAGATCTTCGTCGACATGCAAGGCGCGGTGGTCCCCCTGGAAGTCGACCGCAGCACCACCTTCAGCGACCCGACCCTGAAGAAGGCCAAGGACCTGCGCCCTGGCCAGGAGATTCGCGCCAGCTACCAGGTGAAGGAGACCAAGAACGTCGCCAAGAGCATCTCCCTCTCGGGAACGGGCGGCGCCGGTGACCCGGCGCTGACGCCCGACTCGTCCATCAACCAGGACAGCGACATGGGCGGCTCCGGCGTGGAGCAGCACGAAGGCACCGGCGGCGCGGGAGACGACAGCACCCTGAACCCGGACACGGGCTCCAACACCTCGCCCGACACGTACTGATGCCCCACCCACGGGCATGTCAGGACCGCACCCCATGATGGGGAACTCAGGGCCCGCAGCCGCCACCCGGCTGTGGGCCCTGGCGCCATGCCGCGCGCGGACCTCCGGCGCCGTCATACCTGCATCACCGTACAGTCCATTCAGTATTGACTGAACGAAGTCCGCCGCCTAAATGCCTGCCCACCGACCCGGCCGCCACGCGTCCCACCACGGGATGCCCGGCACGGCGAGGCGTGGAGCGCGGGCATGAAGGATCTGGACAGGGCCGAGCACCGCTTCATCGAAGCGATGGGACTGTACTTCGAGCGGCGGGGCGGGACGCGCATTGGCGGGCGCATCTATGCGCTGCTGATGCTCGCGGGCGAGCCCCTGTCGAACAAGCGAATCGCCGAGCTGCTCAAGGTGAGCGCGGCCTCGGTGTCCACCAACCTCCGCGCCTGCGCGGACATGGGCCTGGTGGAACCGGCCAGCGTTCCCGGAGACCGGCAGCACTACTACGTCATCCATTCCCAGGGCTGGGAGGGCAAGCTGCGCGTCGCGGAGGAGTCGCTGAGCGCCTTCGCCCGCATCTGCTCCGAAGCCCTCGCGGTACCGCGCCTCGCTGGAAATCGCAGCTTGCGAGAAGCGTCCGCTTTCTGTGATTTCTACAAGGCCGAGCTGACAGGCATCGCCGAGCGGTGGCGCGCAGCGCATGCCCCCCGTCCGCCACGCCCCGACAAGACTCCGAAAGGACGTACCGCATGAATCCCACCGCTTCGCAGTCCGCCATCGTCTCCATCACGAACGTGACCAAGGACTACACCCTGGGGAAGGTGGTCGTCCCGGCGCTCCGGGGCGTGGATCTGGAAGTCCATGCCGGTGAGTTCATCTCCATCGCCGGGCCCTCCGGCAGCGGCAAGACGACGCTGCTCAACCTCATCGGGTGCGTCGACACCGCCACCGGCGGCGTGGTCCGGGTGGCCGGTCAGGACACCAAGCAGCTCACCGAGCGCCAGCTCACGAACCTGCGCCTCAACACCATTGGCTTCATCTTCCAGAGCTTCAACCTGGTGCAGGTGCTCAGCGTCTTCCAGAACGTGGAGTTCCCCCTGCTGCTCCAGCGCAAGCTGGACAAGGCCCAGCGCCGGGAGCGGGTGATGCAGCTCCTGGAGCAGGTGGGCCTGGCCAGCCACGCCAAACACCGGCCCAACGAGCTGTCCGGTGGCCAGCGCCAGCGCGTGGCCGTGGCGCGCGCGCTCGTCACGCGGCCCCAGCTGGTGCTCGCGGACGAGCCCACGGCCAACCTGGACTCGGTGACGGGCCAGAACATCATCGACCTGATGAAGGAGCTCAACCAGAAGGAGGGCACCACCTTCATCTTCTCCACGCACGACGCGAAGGTGATGAGCCACGCCAACGCCGTGGTGCGGCTGGCGGACGGCAAGTTCCTGGACCGCATCAGCGCCGCCGAGGCCAGCCGCGTCATGGCCGCTGGAGGCCACTGACCATGGGACAGCTCCGTTTGCTGCTGCAGGTGGCCTTCCGCAACCTGTTCTCCAGCAAGATCAACCTGCTCATCGGCGGCATCATCTTCTTCGGCACCCTGCTCGTGGTGGTGGGCGGGGCGCTGATGGACAGCATGGACAGCGCGATGAGCCGCAGCATCATCGGCAGCGTCGCGGGCCACCTCCAGGTCTACTCGGATGACTCCAAGGACCCGCTGGCCCTCTACGGCAGCATGAGCGGCGAGCCGGACCTGGCGGCGCTGGACGACTTCAGCCAGCTGCGGCCCTTCCTGGAGAAGCACCCCAACGTGAAGACGGTGGTGCCCTTGGGCACCAGCGGCGCCATCATCACCTCCGGCAACACGGTGGACCTGACGCTGGCGAACCTGCGCGAGCTCTACAAGAAGCGCGACGAGGCCGGTGAGACGCCCGAGCTGAGGGAGAGCATCGACAGCGTCAAGGGGCACGTCCGGCAGATGGTCGACCTGATGGCCGACCAGACGGCCAGGAGCGAGCAGGAGCTGGGCGGTGCCCAGAAGGACCCCGCGGAGGTGAAGGCGCTCGCCCAGGCGCGCACGGACGCGTTCTGGGACGCCTTCGAGGAGGACCCGTACGCCTCGCTGGAGCTCCTGGAGAACCGCATCGCCCCGCAGATTCCGGACGGGGACATGCTGGAGCTGCGCTACGCCGGCACGGACCTGGACGCGTTCCAGCGCACCTTCGACCGAATGGAGATTGTGGACGGCCAGCCGGTGCCCACCGGCCAGCGCGGCATGCTGCTGTCCAAGTTCTTCTACGAAGAGTTCCTCAAGATGAAGTCGGCGCTCCGGCTGGACCACATCAAGCAGGAGCGGGAGCTCAACCAGAAGCGCATCGCCACCGACCCGGAGCTGCAGCGCTGGGTGAAGGAGAACCAGGTACAGACGCGGGAGATCATCTTCCAGCTGGACCCCGTCAAGACGCGGAAGATGGTGGAGCGGCTGCAGAAGATGCTGGGCAGCCAGGAGCCCGCGCTGGACACGCTGCTGACGCAGTTCTTCACCACCGACGACGCCAACTTCGACACCCGCTACGCCCAGTTCTATTCAGAGCTGGCGCCGCTGCTGGAGCTCTACCGGCTGCGCATGGGGGACGTGCTCACCATCACCGCCTTCACGCGCACCGGCTACATGCAGAGCGTCAACGTGAAGGTCTACGGCACCTATCAGTTCAAGGGCCTGGAGAAGTCCGCCATGGCCGGCGCGCTGAGCCTGATGGACCTGATGTCCTTCCGGGACCTGTACGGCTACCTCACCGCGGACAAGAAGGCGGAGCTGGCGGCGATCCAGGCGCAGAGCGGCCTGGAAGCCCTCAGCCGGGACGAGGCCGAGGAGGCCCTCTTCGGCGAGGCCAGTGACAACGTCCTGGTGGCGGAGGCCACGTCCACCGACGTGGACGACCAGGCCGCCTTCACCGGTGACCAGGGGGCGCTCACGCGTGAGAACCTGCTCCAGCGCGTCTACACCCAGCAGGAAATCGAGCAGGGCGTGGCCCTGAGCGCGGCGGTGATGCTCAAGGATCCGGAGCTGCTGGAGCAGACGATGGTGGAGCTGCGGCAGGCGGCGAAGGACGCGGGCCTGAAGCTGCGCGTGGTGTCGTGGCAGGAGGCGGCGGGCATCATCGGGCAGTTCGTGCTGCTCGGGAAGCTGGTGCTCTACTTCGCCGTCTTCATCATCTTCGTGGTGGCGCTGGTCATCATCAACAACGCCATGATGATGGCCACCATGCAGCGCGTGCGCGAGGTGGGGACCATGCGGGCCATTGGCGCGCAGCGCTCCTTCATCCTGGGCATGGTGCTGGTGGAGACGCTGGTGCTGGGGCTGGTGTTCGGCGCGGCCGGCTCATTGGTGGGCAGCGGCATCATGGCCCTGCTCAACAGCGCCGGCATCCCCGCGGGCAACGAAGCGCTCTACTTCTTCTTCTCCGGCCCTCGGCTGTTCCCCACGCTGAGCGCCAGCAACCTGGTGGCGGCGTTCGTGATCGTCCTGGGCGTCTCCGCCATCTCCACCCTCTATCCCGCGTTCCTCGCGACCCGGGTCTCGCCCCTCCAGGCGATGCAGACGGACGAGTGAGAACATGCTCCAGCTCTTCCTCATCGCATTCCGCAACCTCGGCAACCACCGCAAGCGCACCCTGCTGCTGGGCGGCGCCATCGCCAGCGTCACCGCGCTGCTCGTCATCCTCATGGGCCTGTCCACGGGCATGAAGGAGTCGATGCTCCGCTCCGCCACCACGCTGTCCACCGGCCACGTCAACGTGGCGGGCTTCTACAAGGTGACGGCGGGCCAGGCGGCGCCCGTCGTGACGGGCTACCCGGCCATCCTGGAGCAGATCCGCAAGGACGTGCCGGAGCTGGAGTTCGCCGTCCAGCGCGGCCGGGGCTGGCTCAAGCTCGTGAGCGAGACGTCCTCCATGCAGGTGGGCGTGGGCGGCATCGACATCCAGTCCGAGCCGGGCCTCCGCCAGGTGCTGCAGCTTCGCGCGGGCACGCTGGACGGCCTGACCGAGCCCGACACGGTGCTGCTCTTCGAGAAGCAGGCGAAGAAGCTGAACGTCCAGGTGGGTGAGTCCGTGACGCTGGCCGCCCAGACGCTGCGAGGCGCCAGCAACACGGTGGACGCGCGCGTGGTGGCCATCGCGGCGGACATGGGCATGCTGAGCGACTTCGGCATCTTCGTGCCGTCAGGCACGCTGCGCTCGCTGTACCAGTTCAAGAGCGACACCGCGGGCGCGCTGCTGCTCTACCTGAAGGACATCAAACACGTGCCGGCGGTGCAGGCCCGGCTGCGCCAGACGCTGACGGCCGCGGGGCACACGGTGATGGACCATGACCCGCGCGCGTTCTTCATGAAGTTCGAGACCGTCAACCGCGAGGCCTGGACGGGCCAGCGGCTGGACATCACGAACTGGGAGGACGAAATCTCCTTCATCACCTGGACGCTCACCGCGCTCAACAGCCTCACCGGTGTGCTCATCTTCGTGCTGATGGTCATCATCGGCGTGGGCATCATGAACACGCTGTGGATTGCCATCCGGGAGCGCACCCGGGAGATTGGCACCCTGCGCGCCATTGGCATGCAGCGCACGCGCGTGCTGCTGATGTTCGTCTTCGAGGCCCTCCTGCTGGGCACGCTGGGCACGCTGGCGGGCGCCAGCGCGGGGTTGGTGCTGTGCCTGGCCGTCAACGCCATGGCGGTGCATGTCCCGGAGGTGGTGGCGGTGTTCATCATGTCGGACACGTTGAATCTGGCCGTGCACCCGTCGTCCATCCTGGGTGCCATGGCCTTCATCACCGCGTGCACCACCGCCATTTCGCTCATTCCCTCCTTCCTCGCCGCGCGGCTCAAGCCGGTGACGGCGATGCACCACATCGGGTGAACTCATGAGCCTCAAGAACATGCTGTCCGCCGCGGCGCTGGCCGTGTCGCTGCTGGCCGCGCCGGCCGCCCTGGCCCTGGAGCAGGCCGAGCAGGTGAAGCTGCTGGCCACCATCGACGACCGCCAGCGCAACGGCGGCGACTACAAGGCGATGGTGTACCTGGAGCAGAAGGAGAAGGGGAAGGCGGACCTCGTCTACGAGCTGGTCGTCTACCGCCGCGACGAGGACGACAAGCTGATGATGCTCTTCACCAAGCCCAAGGCGGAGGCGGGCAAGGGCTACCTGCGGCTGGACAAGAACCTCTGGAACTACAACCCCAACGTGGGCCGCTGGGAGCGCCGCACCGAGCGCGAGCGCATCGCCGGCACCGACAGCCGCCGCGCGGACTTCGACGAGTCGCGGCTGGCCGAGGAGTATGACCCGTCCTACGAGGGCGAGGCGAAGCTGGGCAAGTACACGGCCCACCTGCTGTCGCTGAAGGTCAAGCCCGGCGTGGATGTGGCCTACCCCGTCCTCAAGCTCTGGGTGGACAAGGCGTCCGGCAACATCCTCAAGCGGGAGGAGTACGCCCTGTCTGGCCGGAAGATGCGCACGGCGCTCTACCCCCGCTGGAAGAAGATGTTCAGCGAGTCAAAGAAGGACGACGTCTGGATTCCTGAGGAGATGCGCATCTACGACGACATCGAGAAGGGCAACTCCACCACCATCCTCGTCAAGACGGTGGACCTGCGCTCGCTGGAAGCCAACCTCTTCACCAAGGCGTGGCTCGAGAGCAAGAGCCGATGACCCCGCGCACCCTCACCCTGGCCGCGGCGCTGTCCGCGGCCCTCACCGGCGCGCCCGCGTGGGCCCAGTCCGAGGAGCGGCCCGACGAGGACGCGCTCTTCGGAGGCGGACAGGAGGAGACGCCCGCGGGCGAGGACTCGGGCCGGCCCGACGAGGATGCCCTCTTCGGCGGTGACGGCTCGGAGCCGGCGGCGGACGTGGACCCCGGCACCACCGGAGGCGCCACGGAGCGGCAGCCGCCGCTGACCGAGCCGGCCGGGGGCCGGGACGCGGACGTGCTGAACGGCCCGGCGACCCGGAGCGCCTTCGACACCGAGGACGTGCTGGATGATCCGCTGAAGATTGGCGGTCAGTTCTACCTGCGCGGCTTCATGGCGGGCAGTGAGAACACCTCGCTCCGCCAGACGTCCTTCTCCGCCCCCACGCTGGTGGACGGCTACCTCGACGCGCGCCCGTCGGACCGGATCCGTGGCTTCGTCGTGGGGCGCTTGAACTACGACCCCGCCCTGCCGCCCCGGAGTACGCCGGACGCCCCGGCGAACCCGCGCGTGCTGCTGGACCAGGCGTGGCTGCGCTTCGACTTGGAGCACGCGGTGTTCTTCACCGTGGGCAAGCAGCACGTGAAGTGGGGCACCGGGCAGATCTGGAACCCCACCGACTTCCTGTCGCCTCAACGCAGGGATCCGCTGGCCTTCGTGGACCTGCGCACGGGCGTGTCCATGCTGAAGGTGCACGTGCCCTGGGAGTCCAAGGGCTGGAACGTGTACGGCATCCTCGTCATGGATGACCTGGGCACGGACGTGGGCGCCATCACCGACCCGAGCGGAAGCCCCACGTCCCAGGCCGGCGGCGGCGACCCGGTCAACCGGCTGGGCCGCCTGGGCGGCGCGCTGCGCGCGGAGGTCCTGCTGGGGCCCGCGGAGCTGGGCGCCAGCGCGGTGGCGCAGAACGGACGCAAGCCCCGCTTCGGGCTCGACGTGTCCTCGCCGCTGGGGCCGCTGGATGTCTACGCCGAAGTGGCGCTGAAGGAAGGCACGGACCGGCCGCTGTACCGCATCCCGGAGGGGACGACGCTCGAGGACATCGCGCAGGACGGGGTCCAGGTGGAGGCGTACATTCCATCCGGGCTCACGCCGCAGATGACGGCGGGCGCGACCTACAGCTTCCCCTACGGGGAGAACGACCTGGCCGTGCTGGGCGTGGAGTACTTCTTCAACTCCACGGGCTACACCGGCTCGTTCGGGTATCCGTACCTGCTGCTGAAGGACGCCTTCAACCCGCTCTACCTGGGACGGCACTACGGCGCCGCGTACGTCTTCCTGGACCGGCCGGGGCCGCTGGAGCGGACGTCCTTCAACCTCTTCACCCTGGGCAACCTGTCGGACCGCTCGTTCACCACGCGGCTCAACGTCATGCACCGGGCGCTCACGTATCTCACGGTGGAGGCGTACGGCTCGGTGAACTACGGACGGCGCGGCGGTGAGTTCCGGCTGGCCATTGACGTGCCGGAGGGGCTCGTCGTCGACGGGCAGCCGATTCCGGCCTTCTCCGTGCCCGCGCCGACGTTCCAGCTAGGCGCGGGGCTCCGCATCAGCCTCTAAGGCCATCCAGGCGTCCTGACGTGCCCGAGGGCCGTGCTCCCCTGCTGCTGGGAGCGCGGCCTTCGGTGTCTTCAGGGATTGAGCAGGCAGGTTCGGAGTGCCCGCCCTGCGAGCGGCCCTGCGAGCGCCGCACAGGCGGTTGGGGTGTCCGAGGCCAGACGGATGGACAGATTTCCCCCCATGCGCCTCTGGATTGCCATCGCTGCTGGGTTGGGCCTCGGCCAGTCGCCGAGCGCGCCGGTCTTGATTCCCCCCGAGGACCCCTCCATCCGGGACCCGGCCGCCGCGGCGCTCCAGGACGCGAACCAGCAGGCGGCGGAAGAGATTGAAGGGCTGCGGCCCCCGGCGGGCTACGTCTACGAGCTGCCGGAGGATGCCTCGCGGCTCGACTTCGTGCTGACGCCCGTCCTGCCTGATGGTGCGCCACCGCCGACGACGGGACAGGTCGCCGCCGAGGAGGCCGCGCAGACCTACGAGCCGCTTCCCTCGCCCCTGGAGGCGCTGCAACAGGAGCAGGCCGCGCTGGGTGGGAGCGGACAGCAGACGGTGGATGACGGCACGGCGACGGGCCAGGACACCCCGGGTGGGACGGCGACGGGTGGCTCCGGTGTGGCCGGGCAGCAGGACGTGAGTGGCACTGGCACCGTCGGCCAGCAGGGCGTTGGGACGAGTGGTTCTGGCTACGCTGGTCAGCAGGACCTGAGCGGCACGGGCACGGGCGGCGCTGGTGACGTCGGTCAGCAGGACCTGAGCGGCACGGGCACGGGCGGCGCTGGTGACGTCGGGCAACAGGACCTCAGTGGCACGGGGTCAGGTGGCTCCGGCACCGTGGGCCAGCAGGACCTCAGTGGCACAGGGACCAGCGCTGACAACATGGGCACTGTCGCGCCTCAGGACCTCAGTGGCACCGGCACGAACACCGGCACCATCGGCCAGCAGGACGTGAGCGGAACCGGCACGAGCATCGGCAGCACCGGCACAGGTGGCGGCGGCGGCACATCCAGCGCTCAGACGGCCCCTCCGCAGGGCACCACCACGGACCTGAGCGGCACAGCGCCCTCCCTCGCCCCCGTGACGCCGGCCTTCATCGGCGGCTCCGAGCCCATTGGCCGCTCCGAGCCCATTGGCCGCTCGGAGCCCATCGGCCGCTCCGAGCCCATTGGCACGCCGCCCACCGTGGCGCCCGTGAACAACCAGCCGGGCACCGGCGGCGCGGGCGCACCGGCCACAAACCCGCCGCCGCCCGCGCAGCAGTTGGAGCAACTGCGCGAGCGAATGAAGCAGATTGAAGCCCAGCTCAACGAGCGCGACGCCGACCTCACCGTGCGCAACCAGGCCGTGCAACTCCAGGTGGACACCTACGGCGACCGCGCGGTCGACGTGGAGCAGGCGCGACAGGACCGGCTGACCCAGATTCAGACCGCCAGCCAGTGGATGCTCGCGGCGGACACGGCGCTGGAGCAGGGAGAGCTGGACGTCGTCAATGCGCTCGACATCGCCGACAACGCCTTCGCCGACTTGCGTGACAGCGCGGAGGAGGACGGCCAGGGGACCGTCGTCGTCCACGCGGAGCGCCTGCGTGCGGCGCTCAATCTCGCCCGCGGCTTCGTCAACAACCGCGACGGCTACAATGCCCGGCTCGCCCTCCAGGAGGCGGGCGCCCAGTTGAGCCTCCTCCGCGCCGCCAACCTGGAGCGGCAGGCCACGGGCAACGTGCTGCTCAATCCGTGAACGACGGCGTCGCCGCCACGGGGGGACTCTGCGGCCGGGCGATGAGATAGCCCTGCACGAAGTCCACCCCGTGCGCGCGGACCCAGCGCAGCTCCTCGTGCGTCTCGATGCCCTCCGCCACCGTGCAGATGCCCAGCGTCCGCGCAATCTCCAGGAGCTTCTCCACGATGGAGCCCTTGTACGGGTCCAGGTGGACGTCACGCACCAGCTCCATGTCCAGCTTGATGATGTCCGGACGCAGCTGGTGGATGAGGTTCAGCGACGAGAAGCCCGCCCCCAGGTCGTCCAGCGCCACCTGGAACCCCGCCTTGCGGTAGAAGTCCACGATGCCGCGCAGATGCTCCGCGTCCGCCGTCTGGTCCGTCTCGATGATTTCAAACACGACACGCTCCGGCGGAATGCCCGCCGAGTGGATGGCCTCCACCGTGGAGCGAAGACAGAACGTGGCGTCGTAGATGGCCGTGGGCGTGAAGTTGATGAAGAGGTGCGTGTCCAGCCCGTGCTTCACCGCCTGCCGGATGGCCGTGGTGCGCGCCGCCAAATCCAACTGGAACAGCAGGTCCGCCTCGCGCGCCGTCTGCATCATCCGTCCGGGCGACACCAGCGCGCCGTCCGGCTCCAGACCCCGCATCAACGCCTCGTGCGCGAAGATGCGGCCGGTGTCCCGCGCATGGACGATGGGCTGGAAGTGCGTGGTGAGCCGCTCTTGGGAGAGCAGGTCCACCAGCCACCCCGCCCGCGTCCGCGTGACGAGCCGCAGGAGGGAGTCCACCCGGGGATAGTCCCCCAGCCCAGGCTCCGCCTCCCCCGGCATGAACAGCGCCCGGGTGGCCCGCGTCTCCTCCTGCGTGAGCGCGGCCAACAGGTTCGATGCCAGAGGCGACAACGCCGCCTCCGGCACCCGCACCTCGACGCAATGGGCCTCGGCGCGCACCTGGACCTCGTGCCGCGCCTCCCGGAGGAAGGACAGCAGCCGCCCCTGGCTGTGTCC
Source organism: Myxococcus sp. AM010 (assembly GCF_013372585.1). Lineage (NCBI taxonomy): Bacteria > Pseudomonadati > Myxococcota > Myxococcia > Myxococcales > Myxococcaceae > Myxococcus > Myxococcus sp. AM010. The sequence goes on along the minus strand of NZ_JABXEO010000037.1, from coordinate 51,098 downwards.
CACCGGGCTCCACAGGAACAGTCGCCCGGCGCCCTCCGTGGTGGGAGGAAGCGTCTGGCACCTGCCGCAGGACCGCGTCGGGGTGTCGCTCATCCAGACAGCCTACTCCGTCGTCTCGCGGAAGATGAGCAGGCCTCGCGAGGAATCCGTCGCATACACGAAACCGTCGCCCGGCACATGCACCTTGCTCAGGCCTTCCAGGAACGCGACGCCGTGGCCCGCGTCCGTCTCCCGCCAGGTGTTGTAGTACCCCACCTGCTGGGGCGAGCCGGGGACGGACACATCCACGATGCGCAGGCCGTCCTGACCATAGGCCAGGTAGACCTTCGTCCCGGCGAACGCCACCGCGCGGATGGACACCTCCGGGCGCATCCGGAACTCCCCCGTCCGGGCCACCGTGGCCGGCGCGCTCACGTCCAGCACGCTCAGGTGCGCGCCCCAGTCCTCGCCCGCATCGAACGCGTAGGGCCGGTCTCCCACCATGCCGACCGCCGTGGCGCGCGACGGGGTGTTGGCGAAGCGGCCCAGCAGCTTCGGGCGCGACGGGGTGGTGACGTCCGAGACGGACATGCCGAAGGACCAGTTGCTCACGTAGAGCCGGCCGCCCATCGCCGCGACGTGCAAGGGCACCTCACCCGCCAGCGGCTCCGCGCCCTCGACGAAGTACCGCGTGAGCTGCTTCGGCTCCGCGGGCGTGGCGACGTCGTAGACGTACACCTCCGAGTTGGGCGCCGGAGACGCCGCGTACAGGACGGCTCCGTCCAGCGCGAGGGAGTTCACCTCCACCACGGACTCGGGGACGGAGCGCAGGCGGACGGGCACCGCCGGGTTGGTGATGTCGAACACGATGACGCCGCTGCGGCGGCTGCCCACGTAGAGCGTGCTCCCGTTCACCAGCGCGTCCGTGAAGAAGTCGTTGGACGGCTCGGACAGGCGGACCTGGCGCGGCTGCGCGGGGTCGCTCAGGTCGAACACGATGAGGCCCTTGGCCCCCGCCGTCACGTAGGCGTGGCCATGGGCCACCGCGACGTTCGTGGCCGTGGCGTCCGTCAGCTTCACCTCGCCGACCAGCGCCACGCCGGAGCGCTCCTCTTCACCCGCGCGGCGGCCCACCCGGACGGCATCGAAGGTGCCCTTCAGGTCCGCCGTCCCGTTGGCGCAGCGCCGGAAGATGCCCGACATCTGCCCGGGCCCGGTCGACGAGCACCCGGCGGCGGCGAAGCGGATCGTCAAGCCGTTGGCGTCCTGGAACTCGCTGGCCAGGAAGAACGACTCCGGGGTGCTCTGCCGCTCCGTGGCGGCGACGCCCAGCAGCATCTGGGTGTTGCTGCCCCCTCCCGACAACCGCATGGCGGCCGCGGCACCAGAGCCGTCGTTGAGGTTGATATTGAGGTTCCAGATGCCCTCGGGTTGTACGGCCGCGAGGCTTGAAAGCTGGCAGGCCGACACATCGATGGCCTCGACCTGACACTCCGCCTTGGGAGCGGACGGATTGTCATTGCCGCAAGCGGTGGCGAGCGCCAGGGTGCTGGTGAATGCGAGGAGGCGTTTCATGCCCCCTGCATATCATCCGGCGCCAGCACCCGACGAAACAGCGCGCTCCTCCGGCCTCCAAGGGAGCGATGCCCACCGCCCGTCAAGTAAACGGAAAGAAATCGTCGGGGCGCTTGTATACCCGGGCCGCTGGGAGGCAGCCTCCCAGGCAGGTGTAGTCTTGCCGGTACCCCACCCACAGAGGTGCCTTCAGTGAACCCCCGTCCCCTCGCCGCAGCCCTGCTCGTCCTGCTCTTCCCGGGGCTCGCGCTTGCCCAGTTCTACGTCGTGCCCCGACGGCCCGGGAAGACGGCGGTGAACAGCTACGTCTTCGAGTGGCGACACACGGACATCCTCGTCGGCCCGGGGGCCACGGGTCTGGCGGAGCCTGCCGAGCGGACGGCGCACGAACAACCACCGAAAAGCCCAGGCGGCGCCAACCCGGGCGCGCCCACCACCTCGCCGGACGTGGGCGACACGAAGGCGCCTCCCGCCGGTCCGCCCTCGGAGGCCACGGAGGGCCCATCCGAGCCCCAGTCCCAGACGGGGCTGCCCGGCAGCACGCCGGTGGTGATCGGGGGCGCGACCGACGCGGGCGTACCGCCCTTGACGACGGGTGAAGACGGGGGCGGCCCGGAGCGGGGCCTGGCGGCCTCGGACGCGGGGACGGAGGACGGCGGCGCCCTGGCCGCGGCCGACGCGGGGACGGCGGATGGCGGCGCCCTGGCCACGGCCGATGCGGGGGCGGCGGATGGCGGCTCGCTGGCGGCCGGTGGCACCGACGGCGGCGAGCAGGACGCGGGCGCCACCTACCTGATGGCCAGCGACCCCGATGACGGCGGGACGGTGCTGGGCGGCGGCCAGTCGGTGTTCGCGGGCGCGGACGGTGGGTTCAACTACACCTACGCGAAGTCGCTGGGGGACAAGTCGGGCGGTGTGCGCTTCTACTTCTATGAGCGTGAGCGCATGGTGGCCGAGCGCGCGGCGCCGCTCATCGAGGAGGCCTACCGGTACCTGGTGGACCAGTTCAAGTACGTGCCCACCAAGACCTTCCCCTACATCCTCTACAGCAGCTACCAGGAGTTCCTGCAGACCAACCTCTTCGCCGTGTCCGAGGGCACGCTGGGGCTCACCAGCACCGGCGAGGACCTGAAGCTGACGCTGCCGTACCTGGGTGACCACCGCCTCTTCGAGGAGGTCAGCACGCACGAACTGGCGCACCAGTTCACCATCCAGAAGGTCCGCACCGTGGCCGAGCAGGCCAAGATGTTCGGCGACCCGCTGCAGGCCATCCCGCTGTGGTTCATTGAAGGCCTCGCCGAGTTCTACGCCAAGCGCGGCATGGACCCGGAAGCGGAGATGCTGGTGCGGGACCTGCTGGTGAACCCGGACCTCTTCAAGGGCTACGCCTTCCTCGACTTCTTCTCCCCCGGGCCCTACGGCTACCTGTGGATCTACAAGGTGGGCCAGGTCCGCGTGTCCTTCCTCGAGGAGGAGTACGGCGCCGGCTTCATCCAGCGCGTGCTGGAGGAGTCGCCGCGGCTGGCGGGTGGCTCGCGCGACTCACCGTCGCTCAAGTTCGAGGAGCTGCTGGAGCGGCTCACCGGTGACAACCCCAAGCGCATCTCCGCGCGGTTCGAGAACTGGCTGAAGCGCCGGGCCTTCAAGACGTACCTGGCATCCGAGCAGTCCGCGCCGTCGCTGGACCTGCTCGACAAGGCGCCTGGCTACACCACCGCCATGGCGTCCTCCCCTTCGGGCAACGTGCTGGGGCTGCGCACCATCGTCCCGGAGACGGGTGAGAGCCGGCTGTACATCATGGACCCGCGCGTGCCGGACAAGACGGTGAAGGTGGTGGGTGACGGCGTGCCGGGCGTGGAGTCGCTGCACCCCATCTCCGGGCGCAGCTTCGCGCTGACCAACGACAAGCTGGCCTTCATCGCCGAAATCACCGGGCGCGACGTCATCTACGTGCAGGACTACACGCACAAGTCGGAGCAGCGCGGCTCGGACGTGCTGGTGCGCCGCAACGCCATCCGGACCGGCATCGACCGGGAGGTGGGCCTGGTGGTCGACCTGAGCCTGGGTGGCCGGACCGCGTACCGCATCGACAGGCACGGGCTGCTCGCGGCGTACTCGCCGGCCTTCTCGCCCGACGGCCGGTGGGTGGCGTTCATCGGCATCAACGACGCGGGTCTGCGGGACATCTACGCCATCGACCTGCAGGCGGGCCCGGACGCCCCGCCGCTGCAGCTCACCGACGACGTGTTCTCCGAGCGCGAGGTGACGTGGGGGCCCTCCGGCGTCATCTTCACGTCGGACGCGACGTCCCACCGCCAGTTCAACCTCTTCCGCGTGCGCCCGGACGCGCCCCGGCAGGTGGAGCGCCTCACCAGCGAGGAGCGGGACCACACGGCCCCGGTGGCCCTGGCGGACGGACGCCTCTTCTTCACCGCCTTCAACAACAGCAGCTCCGATTTGCACGAGCTGACGAAGGACGGCCGCATCGTGCGGCGCACGGACCTGACGACGGGCGTCTTCGAGCCCGGCCCTGGCCCGGACGGCGGCCTGTGGATGCTGTTCCACGTCTCCGGTGAGCGCCGGCCCGCGGTGCTGCGCCCGCCGCGCATGCTGGCGCTGGACGTGCCCGCCGAGCCGCCGCCGGAGCCGCCCAACCCGCTGGCGGTGCGGCCCCTCACGGACGCGCAGAACTACGAGCCCTTCACCCGGCAGAACCTGGAGTTCGGGCCCTTCTTCGGCTTCGCGGGCGCGGGCGGCGGCGGCTTCGTGGGTCAGCTGTTCGCGGCGGCCAGTGACCGCATGAAGGACCACCAGTTCCTGCTCACCCTGGCGGTGTACGGCAGCTTCGACCTGACGGACGGCTACCTGCTCTACGTCAATGACAAGTCGCGCATGACGTGGGGCGGCGGCCTCTTCCAGTCCCTGCGCTTCCGCGTGGACCGCACCTTCGAGGGCGAGGAGGGCTCGCAGAACGCCTTCTTCACGTCGGGTGAGCGCTTCTTCGGCGCGCTCGGCAGCGTGCGCTACCCGCTGAGCACCTTCCTGTTCGTGCAGGGCGACCTGGCCATCGGCGGCACCCGGTACTTCCTGGACGACTACACGGAGTTCGAGCTGTTCTTCCCCGAGCGCAACGCGGCCAACCGGGAGCTGCTGACGGAGTGGAACGCGCGCAACCGCTCCATCCGCTTCCAGACGGAGCTGAGCGGGCAGTTTGGCTATGACAGCCTGAAGTACCACTACGCCACCGGCCCGCTGTCCGGCAGCGCGGCCATGCTGGAGACCACGGTGGGCGTGCAGCCCTTCGACAACCAGGCCTACGGCAACGTGCGCGTGGACGCGGAGCGCTACTTCCCCATCTACGGCCGCGCGAACATCTTCATCCGCGGCGGCCTGGGCACCACGCTGGGAGGCCAGTACGCGCGCTCCTACTTCCTGTCCTCGTTCGACACGCTGCGCGGCGTGAACTTCGGCGACATCCAGTGGCTGCTCGGCCGACACTACGTCTACTCCACTCTGGAGGCGCAGCTGCCGCTCAACGACATCATCCGGGTGGCCTTCCTCAGCGACCTGGAGGCGATTGCCGCCATTGACGCGGGCGGCGTCGGCGAGGGCCGGGATGACCTGTGGAACCACCGCGTGGTGAACGGCGTCGTCGGCTTCAACCTCGCGCTGGGGCCGCTGCTGCTGCGGCTGCACTTCGCCCGGCCGTTCGACGTCGGCGCCGCGGCGGGCCAGCCGGACCCGGGCTGGGTGACGAACTTCTCGCTGGGCATCGCGGGCCTCAACGGCTTCTTCGACCAGGCGAACACCGGGAAGAGCGTCGGCCCGGCGCCGACGCCCATGTCACCGGCCCTGATGCCCTCCCTGGGAGGCGGCTACACCGCGCCGCGCCGCTGAGGCGGCGTCAGGACTGCGCGGCGACGAGGGCGGCGTTGGCTCGGGCCATGGGCCCTCCCTCCATGGGGATGCGCTCGAAGTCGCCGCGCAGCGCCTTGATGGCGAACTTCTCCAGGTCGATTTCCCGGCGGGTGCGCACGCCCAGCACGCGCAGCAGCTCCGACAGCGGGCTGAAGCCGGACAGGCTGTGCTGGAGCAGCATGCCCCCCGCCACCGCGGTGAGCCGCCGCCAGCGGCCGCCGTCCCGCCGGCCCAGCAGCAGGCCCAGCAGGCCCAGGGCGGACGTACCCACGGCGAGGGCGCGGTTGATGTCCCACTCGCGCTCCAGCCGGGCGAGGTAGCGCGTCATCTCCGCGCGGTCCCCCTTCTCCGCCATGTACCGGACGCAGCGCTCCACGTGCTCGTCGATGCGCCGGTTCACCACCAGCGGCGTGTGGACACGGACGGTGTCGGACGACGTCTGGTTCCACGATTCCATATGAGGCCCTCTCTCCCTGAAGCGGCGCGCCCCCTCTTCTCTAGAAGCTAGGACCGCCGCCCCACGCCGTGCACAGCCCACCCGAGGAAAGAGGCCCCGTTCAGCCCGGCCGCCTGCCCCGCCAGGGACCCCTTCGCGTCCCATTCCCTCCAGGGAGGGACAAGCAGCCAGGTTGGGTAATCCGTTTCCCTTGCACGCGACGGCGAGTGCCTGCGCGCCGCCTCGAGCGTTCACTCGCCACCAAAGGGTTGCCCAGGAGGCGGGCACAACCGTTGCTTTGGGCCAGGGGTGATGACTTCTTCTCGATTGCTGCTGTGCCTGCCGCTGCTGAGCCTGTGGGCTTGTGATGGAACCCAGGCGGAGCGGCCCCCGTCCCTCCAGGACCCTCCGGGCGTGGAGAATCCGCGCCTTCCGCCTGGCGAGGAGGAGCCGCCGCCGACGCAGCCACCGCCTCCTGTCGACCCGCCTCCTGTCGACCCGCCGCCGGTGGAGCCGCCCCCCGAGCCGCCGCCGCCCGTGCCGGAGACGGAGCGGCCCTTCGCGATGCCGCCCGCGCAGACGTCGGTGCCGCGGTACGAGCTCATCATCCCCGAAGAGACGATGCGGATGTTCGAGGCGGACCCTTGGACGCCGGAGCAGGACGGCCTCTTCAAGGCGAACGGGACGACGTACCGCGTGCAGGTGCGTCTGCGGGGCGCCTCCGCGCGCTTCTTCCCGAAGAAGAGCTGGAACGTGAGCTTCGAGGACGGCGTGCGCTTCGAGGGGCGGACGTCACTCAACCTCGTGGCCGAGTACGCGGACGCGACGCTGCTGGCGGAGAAGCTGGCCTTCGACCTGCTGGAGGCCATGCGCGTCCCCGCGTCGAAGGGCACGCTGGTGCGGCTCGACGTCAACGGCGTGTACCAGGGCGTGTTCCTGGAAATCGAGCAGGTGAACAAGGCCTTCCTGCGAGCGCACTCCTACGCTGACACGGATGCAACCATCTACCGGTGCGGCTGGAAGGACTGCGAATTCAAGATGGTGAAGGTGCCGTACCAGGGTGACTGGGCGAAGAAGACGAACGAGTCCCAGCCGGACGACAAGCTCTGGGAGATGGTGGGCGCCATCAACCACACGCCCGAGCCCCAGCTCGTCAGCGAACTGGAGAAGCGCTTCGAGCTGGAGCACTACCTGCGCGCCATGGTGATGGACGCGCTGATGTCCAACAACTTCGTGGAGGACTCGGAGAGCTACTTCATCTACGACCGCGCGGTGGCCAGGTGGTCCTACGTCCCGTGGGACCTCAACAACGTGGACTCGCGCTGGTGGTACCCCATCAGCGTGGAGGACATGAGCCAGAGCACCAGCAACATGCGCCACCCGCTGTTCAGCTTCACCCTCACCGACGCCTGGGTGGCGAAGATGTACGAGCAGCGCAAGCTGGAGACGGCCTCGTACCCCGGCTACCTGCCGGTGTTCTCCAACCTGGCCACCCGCGTGGTGATGAACCCCGTGCTGCGCGAGCGGCTGGAGGCGCGGCTGGACAAGGCGATGGAGGAGCTCTTCACCAGCGAAGTCATGGACGCGCACATCGACACGCTGCACGCGCTCATCGACCCGTACATGCGTGACGACCCCTTCATGGACTACGGCCGCTTCTCCGCGGGCCGCGCCTACCTGAAGCGCTACGTGCGCGAGCGCCGCGGCTTCATCTTCAAGGAGCTGGAGCGGCTCGCGGAGCAGCGGCCCACGCTGGTGCTGGAGGCCGTCCACCCGCGCGAGGGCTGGGTGGAGGTGGGCAACCGCACCTCGGCGCCCATCTCCCTGGCGGGCATGGTGCTGACGACGCAGCTGCGCATCAGCCTGGCGCAGAGCCCCAGCCACCTGCCCACCCAGGTGCGCGCGCCCATCGGCGCGGTGCTGCCGGCGCTGACGGTGGCCCCGGGGCAGCGCGTCCGCCTCGACACCGCGCAGCTGGGCATCCAGATGCCCGCCAACGGAGAGATTGGCCTCTTCGACGGGCGCTCCGTGGTGGGCGTGAAGGACCTGCTCTTCTACGGCGACCTGGGCGCGGGCAAGCGCTACGAGCGCGGCGCGAAGGGCTGGGAGGTGCGCTGAGCGCCGCGCGGGTGGTTCAGGGCCGCATGCGGACCTCCAACGTCCGCTTCGCGCTCAGTCCCCGGTCATCGGTGACGAGAATCTCGTGGGAGCCCACGGACGGCGTCCACCACACGCGCTCATCGGCGCGCGCCGTCCCCAGCAGGGCCCCGTCCACGAACCACGTCAGCGCCCGCTCGTGTGAGGCCTCCGCCTCCAGCGGCACCTCCTGTTGCGAGGCCGGGACGCCGGGAATCAGCACGGCCACCTGTCCCGGCGCGGGGGAGACGATGGACGGGGCCGCGCGCGCGCCACCAGGTTCGCAGCCAGGCGCGGCGGCGGGCGGCTCCGGCAGGCGCCGGTGCTGCTCCTCCAGCCAGCGGCGGATGGTGGCCGGCCACGTCACGTACACCCGCGTCTGCGTCTTCCGCCCCGTCCGGCACATGGGGCCCACCGACAGCCCCGTGGCCACGTCCACCTCCACGTGCTGGTGGTACGGGCAGCGCGCCGTGGGCACCGCCGAGCGCCGCGCGTAGACGTGCTTGCGCTGCACGCAGGCGTCCGTCGGCAGGTGCCCCGAATAGGCGCAGACCTCCACCACGGCCAGGTCCTCGGGTGCATTCATGCTCTCGTCCGGCAGGTTGAGGCCGCGCGGGCCCACGCCCTCCAGGATGTCGAACAGCACCGGCCCCGCCGCATCCGCGCCCACCAGGTGCACGCTGGGCGTGTGGTCGAAGTTCCCCAGCCAGACGACCGCCGTGTGCCGGGGCCCCGAGCCCGCCGCCCACGCGTCGCGGTGGCCAAAGCTGGTGCCCGTCTTCCAGTGCACGCGCGCCGGCATGCCCGTCAGCCGCCGGCGCGCCGGGAAGTCTGGCCGGTCCTTCAGCGACAGCGCCCGGCGTGTCAGCCACGCCGCGCCGGGGGACAGCACCTCCACCGGAGCGCCCGCCTTCTCGTCCAAGAGGAGCCGCAGCGGCGGCGCGCGCCCGTCCTCCGCGAGCGCGACGTAGATGCCCGCGAGCTCCAGCGGCGTCAACTCGATGCCGCCCACCGCCGCGGACAGGCCGTAGTAACCGGGCTCCTGTACCAGGCTGGTGACTCCCGCCGCTTGCAGCGCGCCCAGGAAGCGCTCCACGCCCACGCGCTCCAAGAGCCGCACGAAGGGCATGTTGAGCGACTGGGACAGCGCGTACTCCAGGCGCACCAGCCCCTGGAAGCGACCGTCGAAGTTGCGCGGCGCATAGCCGCCGTAGGCCGTGGGCACGTCCGCCACCAGCTGCTCTGGCCCCACCATCCCCAGGTCGATGCCCATGGCATACAGCAGGGGCTTGAGCGCCGAGCCCGGTGAGCGCGGCGTGGCGAAGCCGATAATCTGTCCGCCGTGCTTCGGGTCGAAGAAGTCGAAGTTGCCCACCAGCGCGAGCACCTCCGCCTGCTGCCGGTCCACCACCACCGCCGTCCCGTTGTGGATGCCCCGCGGCGCCAATCCCAGCGCCGCGTCCCGCATCAACCGCTCCACCATCCGCTGCGTGCCGGCCTCCAGCGTGGTGCGCAGCCGGGCCTGCACCGGGTGCTGCGTGCGCAGCCACACCGCCACGTGCGGCGCCTCGCGGGGGAAGGGCGTCAGGTCCGTGGGCACCGGCGTGTCTCGCACCTCGCGCAGCACCGTCTCCGCTGACACGCGGGCCGCCTCGGGCCCTCGGGGAAGCGCCTCCACGTCCAGCAGCCTGCGCGCCACGCCGTCCCGCGCCGACTTCAGCCGGGACGTGTTCCGCGCCGAGGGGAAGCGCCGGTTCGGGTTCTGCGGCACCGCCAGCAGCGTGGAAATCTCCGCGGGGCTCAGGTTCGCCGCGGTGTGGCCGAAGTACGCCAGCGCGGCGGCCTCCACGCCCTCCACGTTGCGCCCATACGGGACGAACTGGAGATAGGCCGCGAGCACCTCCTGCTTGGACAACCGCACCTCCAGCTGCATCGCCCGGAAGGCCTCGATGACCTTCGACGTGAAGGTGCGGGGCCGCGGCTCCAGCACGCGGACCAACTGCATCGTCAAGGTCGAGGCGCCCGACACCCGCCGCCCCGTGGACAGGTTGCGCGCCGCCGCGCGCAGCACCGCCAGCGGGTCCACGCCCGGGTGGTGGAAGAAGCGCTTGTCCTCCAGGGCCAGCAGGGCCTGGACATAGTCCGGGTCCACGCGCTCCACCTGCGTGGGGATGCGCCAGCGCTCATCCGGGGCCAGGAAGACATGGGCCGGCGTGCCGTCGCGGTACTCCATCACCACCGACGCGGGCGCGAAGAGACGGGCCGGCAGGGGCACGCGCCAGGCCGCCGCCCACGCGGCCACGGTGAGGCCCAACAGCCCCAGGCCCGCGGGCAACAGCTTCCGGATGATTCGACGGGCACGGCTCATGAGGCGATGAATCCCTGGCATATGCTACGCGCCGATGAATGCCTTTGAAATCGACGCCATCCTGACGTCCATCCTCGACGACCGGCGGCTCACACCCACCGAGCGGCAGGCATTGCAGGCCGTCCTGGCGGAGCGGCGGGCAGGCGAGGCCCTGCTCACCCTCTTCCGCTCCCGGGCCTTCGCCCTGGCGCGCGCGTCGATGAAGGACGCGCGCTCCCGGGAGGTCATCTCCTGGCTGGAGGAGACGGTGCAGGCGCTGCACGCGCCCACGCCCAAGGAGACCTCGCGCATGGAGGCGCACTTCTCTCCGGGCGAGGGCCCGCTCAACGCCATCGTCCAGCAACTCCAGTCGGCGCGCGGCTCCATCGACGTCTGCGTCTTCACTGTGACGGATGACCGCATCACCCGCGCGCTGCTGGAGGCCCACCGTCGCGGCGTGCGGGTACGAATCGTGAGTGACGATGACAAGGCCATGGACCCGGGCTCCGACATGGAGCGGCTGGGGGACGCCGGCATCCCCGTCCGCCTGGACAGGACATCCGCACACATGCACCACAAGTTCGCCGTGTTCGACCGGCTGCGGCTGGTGACGGGCAGCTACAACTGGACGCGCTCGGCCGCCGAGCACAACCACGAGAACGTCCTGGTGTCCGATGACGCGCGGCTGGTGCAGCCCTTCAGCCGCGCGTTCGACGCGCTGTGGGAGACGCTCGGCTAGGAGCGTCTCCCCACGCCGCGCGCTACAGCAGGTTGTCCTTCCACGGCCCGGACACCTGAATCGTCCGCCCCGGCTCACGCGCCCACAGGCGCGGGTCATACATGGCCTCCGCCTCCGCCGACGGCAGCGTGAAGGCGCCCGCCGTCACCGCGCGCACCGCGTAGACGACCTTCTTCGACTCGCGAGGCCCCAGGCTGCCGAACACCTCCATCCGGTCATCGCGGATGTTCACGTAGTCCGCGGACCACAGAGACGCCGGGTCCACCCAGTCGGTGGCGCCCCCCCGGCCCAGGCGCGCGTTCTCGATTTCCCAGCCCGCCGGCAGCCGGTCCACCAGGGCGATGTTCTGCACGCGCTCGGCCGTAGTGTTGCGGAGTTCCAGCTCCACGTAGACGAGGTCCGCCAGCGCCACCGGGGCCTGCCCCATGGCCAGCACCGTGCCGTCCAGCTTGCGCCAGGTGCGGGTGAGCGCCAGGCCGTCGCCGCCCGTGCGGGGCTTGCTGTCCGAGCGCACGCCCTCGCTGCTGAGCACGAGGTACAGCCGCCCCTCGTCCTTGGACGTCACCTCCAACTGGAGCCCCTGCCGCTCGCTGGCGCGGGCCAGCGCCCACGTCCGGTCCGACGCGCGCACCGTCTTGTCCTGCACCGGCGTCAGCACCTTGCCGTCCGCCTTGAGCACCGGCGCGGAGAACTGGGTGGACGTGCCCTGCAGCCGCTTGCCCAGGCCGGTGATGCCCCACACCAGCTCCTGCGTCGTGTACCAGCTGCTGTGGTGCGCCTGGAGGGACTCGGCCACCATGCGCGCCAGCGGCTCGCCCGCCGCGTCCTTGCCGAACAGGTCCTGGAAGGTGCTCAGCATGAAGCCGCGGCGGCGCCGGTCCGAATAGAAGGACCAGTTGTTCTTCCGCTCGTCGGTGACAGGCGACAGGTCGGGGCTGCGCAGCTCCTTCTCGTAGCGCCGGTCGCCCGCCAGCCACAGCGAGGCCTTGAGCATGTAGTCCCGCTCCTGCTCCTCGCCCGTGAGCGCCTTCTGCTGCGCCTGCTTCGCCAGCGCGTCCACCATCTTCTGCACGCGCGCCTTGCGGCCCTTGCCGGCCACGGAGAGGACGTAGTGCATGTAGGCCTCAGCGCTGTCCGTGTACATGGCGTCGCGGCCCTGGCGACCCTCGAGCTTGTTCAGCTCTGTGGACATCCACGTCAGGGCGTCATCCAGCCGGTCCTGCGGCACGGGGTACTTCAGCTTCTGCGCGTCCAGCAGCATGTGCGTGGCGTACGCCGAGCCCCAGCCCACCGGCTCCGTGGCGCCCGGCCAGTAGCCGAAGCCGCCCGACGGCGTCTGCATGGACAGGACGCGGTTGATGCCCGCCAGCACCATGTCTCCCACGGACGCGCCCTGGGTCAGCGTGGGGTCCACGTCATTGACCAGCTCGGACACGTACAGCAGCGGCCGAGTGGAGGACGTCGTCTGCTCCACGCAGCCGTAGGGGTATTGCACCAGGTACGAGAGGTGCTGCAGTGAGCGCGCATACGGGTTGGCCGTCACCCACAGGGTGGAGCGCTCCGTCGTGGGCACCCAGCCCTGGAGGTACTGAGAGACGTCCGTCGTCCCCTGCGCCAGCTCAAGCTGCTGCACCTGGCGCTCGCGCGGGCCCGCCGGAGACAGCGGCACGTCCAGCGACTCCCGCGAGGTGTGGCCGCCGCCCTCCACCGTCACCGACAGCCGCGCCGCGCCCACCGCCTGCACCGCGCGGGCCTGGAAGACGAAGGTGTGGGACTTGCCGTCCGCTACCCGCGCCGTGCCCTCGCTCTTGCCCAGGAGCTGAAGCGGTGACGTGGCCACCGCGGGCATCACCAGCCCCGGCACCGGCAGCGACTCCGCGTGGAGCGTCACCTTCACGTCCTGCGCCTTGCCGGACAGGTTGGTGACGAAGACGGGCACCTGGATTTCGTCGTGCTGCGTGAGGAAGCGCGGCAGCGTCGTCTGGAGCACCAGCGGATCGCGCACCAGCACCTGGGCGCTGGCGCGGCCGATGCGCTGTGGGCCCGCCGTCACCGCCATCACCCGCACCGCGCCGCGGTACTGGGGCAGCTTGAAGGGCACGCGCAGCTTGCCGTTGGCCGGCACCGGCAGCAGGCCGCTCCACAGCGCCACCGGCTTGACGGGTTGCACGCGGCCGTCCGCGCCGCCCTCGCCGTCACCGCCCGTGGAGCGGGACGCGCCCCCCGGCGGCACCAGCAGCGTCCAGCCCAGCGTCTCGTAGGTCTCCACGCCCAGCGCCCGCCGGGAGAAGAGCTGCTTGAGCGGGTCCGGGCTCTGGAAGCGCGTGAGGGAGAGGATGCCCTCGTCCACCACCGCGATGGTGGCGAAGGTGGGGCCTTCCTGCGGGCCCAGCTCCAGGTCCACCGTGAAGGTGTCGTTGGAGCGCACCTCCTTGGGCACGTTCATCGTCACCGCCTGCGTGTACGCCACCGGCTCCAGCGTGACGCTGCCCACGCCGAAGGCGCGGTCCGGCATGAAGGCCTCGGCGGACTCCAGGTGCGGGTCCTTCACCAGGAAGGCGCTCACGTACACGTTGGGCGCGAAGGCGGACGGCGTGAAGCTCCACGAAACCTCGCCGGGCTCCACCGCCACCCATTGGGAGGCGAGCACGCGGTCCGTCTCCGCGGTGAAGAGCACGCGGCCCTTGTAGGGCGACTTCAGCTTCACGGTGATGGCCTGCCCCACGCGCCCCTTCGCCGGCAGCGCCAGGTCCAGCGAGGTGGGCTTGAGCGGGCGCGGCGTCTGGTCCACGCGCGAGCCCTCGCCCCACCAGTAGTACCGGCCCTCCCCCTCCAGCTCCAGGTCCGTCTGGGCCCCGCCCGAGCGCACGCGCACGATGTAGCCCGCGGCGTTCGCGCCCGGCGTCACGTCCAGCGAGAAGCGGCCGTCCTTCACCGTCACCGTGGAGCGGCCCTCGCGCACCGGGCGCAGGTAGCGCTGGTAGCGCTCGTAGCCCTCGTCCTCGTCGTAGAAGGAGCCGTACTCCTCCTCCAGGCGCAGGAACTCCACGTCCACCGACTTGGGCGCCTTGTCCGCGGCGGCCAGCAGCTTGCCGTCCCAGTCCACCACCACGCCCTTCACCGTGAAGGGCTTGCCGGCCTTGACCTTGTCCGTGCTGCCCTGGAGGCCCACGTAGTACGCCTCCGGGTGCACGGGCACCGTCACGCTGCCCAGGGTGGAGCGGCCGCTGCCCGACTCGAAGACGCTGGCCAGCGCGCTCAGCGCCCCGGCGCCCCGCAGGGCCCCCATGGCGCCCTGCGCCGGGCAACGAAGGACGGCCTGTCCCTTCGCGTCCAGCGTGCCCTGCACCTGTCCCAGCGTGACGGGGCGGGGCTCGCTGCCGTCCTGGCGCCACAGCCCGTAGGCGTACTGCGCGTTCTCCTTCGGCTTGAAGGCGGACGGAATCAGCCGGCACGTCAGCTCCACCGGGCTGCCCTCCGCCGAGCCACCGAAGAGGTACGCGGCCTCCACGCCCACCGGGACTTCCTCGCCCTGGAGGTAGCCGGCCTGCGAGGTGCGCGCCTCCACCTTCATGCGCTCCGGGACGAACTCCTCCACGCTGATGCTGTAGATGGCCACGTCGCGGTCCGCCACCTTCAACACCACGCGGTAGCTGCCCGTGTCCTGGAACGCCTCGAAGGGCAGGTCCAGCGTCACCAGGCCCGCCTCGTTCGTCTTCAGCGACACCTTCTTCAGCTCGCGCTCGCGCGGGTCCACGACCACCAGCTCCACCGGCATGCCCGTCGGCGGCGCCTTGTCGTCCTGCCCCCGCAGCACCGCGGCGAGGTGCGCCGTGTCGCCCGGGCGGTATACGCCCCGGTCCGACCACACCGACGCGCGGTAGGCCTTCTCGGAACGGTAGGGCTCGCCATGCACGTCCGCGTTGGCGATCTCCGTCTTCAGCTCGCTGTACTTGAGGTACGTCAGCTCCTCGCCGTCACGGGCGATGAGCGCGAAGGGCGCGCTGTCGTCGATGCCGGGCGCGGGCACCTGCAGCCGGCAGCCATCCGCCGCCACCGTGGTGCAGCGGGCGACCGACTCGCCGCTCTTCTTCACCAGGGAGACCTCCACGCCCGACAGCGGCTCGGTGCTCTCGATGCCCAGCGCCCACACCCAGACCTCGCCGGCGCCGTTGGAGCCCGGCTCGGACGCACCGCGCTTGGCCACCAGGCTCAGGTTGGTGAGGAGGATGCGGCTGGCCGCCGCGTGGTGGCTCTGCCTCGCGGTGATTTCCACCAGGCCCTTCGTGTTCGCCGGCACCAGGCTGGCTACGTCCACGTAGGTGGTCGTCAGCGTGTCCGGGGCCGACTTGAGCGCCAGCGTGCGCTTCGCCACCACGTTGGAGGTGCGCTCGTCCGCGCGCTCGCGGTGGTCGTCGCTCATCCAGAAGACGAGGTTCTCCGGCGGCACGTTGCGGACGGTGAGCTCCACCGAGTCCAGGTTGAGGTGCTGCAGCGGCAGGTTGCGCCACGCGCCTCGCGGCAGGTAACGGCCGGTGGTGGCGAAGGACAGCTGCGGCGAGCGCGCGGGGACGGCGAAGGCGTCCTCGTAGGTGGCCAGCAACATGCCGCCGCCCATCGAGCTCGTGCCCGCGTCGATGCGCAGCGCGTAGGAGCCGCGCTTGAAGTCACCGAAGATGCGGAAGCCTCGGCGCGACGGCGCGACCGAGACCTTGACGGCGGGCGTCAGGTGGATGGCCTCCGCGGCGACGCCGTCATCCAGCGTGCAGCCCTTGTTGCGGTGGTCCCAGTAGTACGGGTCATACCCATCCGTCTCGCGCGGAGAGGGCGGCGCGGCGCCGTCCACGTCCCGGCAGCTCACCTCGAGGTAGAACCCGGTGCTGCCCTGCTCCACGGAGACGCGGGTGATGTCCATGCGCTTGCCGGCGCGCAGCTCGAACGCGCCGCGCGCGGCGGGGGCCGTGGCCTTCGCCTGCGACGCGGCGGGCAGCCCCGCCTGGAGGCTGAAGTCCACCGTGCGGCCCTGCTTGAGCAGCCCGCCGGAGAGCTGCGCGCTGACGACGTTGCGCGTGGTCGGCAGGGTGCGCCACTTCACGTCGCCCACCACCTGCCCGCCCACCCGGAAGCTCGCCCGCGAGCGCAGGGCGGCGACGTCCACGGGGCCGGAGAAGACGGCCTCCACCTCCACGCGGCCCTTCACCGTGTCGAGCTGGCGCGGCACCATCCGGACGAACTGGAAGGGCGGCGTGGTGAACGCATGGGACCAGTCCCCTGCCGCGGGCGGCTTCACCACGCCCGAGTCCAACCCCACCGACGACACCGAGACGACGTACTTCGTGTCGAAGGCGAAGCCCGCGCCCGACGGCTTGAACGTCAGCGTGGACAGGGAGGACCAGGAGAGGTTGCCCGGTACGTCCGGGGTGATGGTGACGACGGTGTCCTTCGTCACCGAGCCGTCGTTGGGGCGCACCTCCCGCGGGAACTCAATGACGAGCTCCTCCGGCAGCACGTCACCGGTGGAGACCGCGCGGATGACGGGCGTCAGCGCCTCCGGCGAGGGGGGCGCCAGCGCCACGGCCGTCCCCGAGTCCGCGGGCTGCGCGGCGATGGGCGCCTGGGGCGGCGTCGCGGGCGTCTCCGTGGACTCCTGTTCCTTCTTGCAGCCTGCGAGCGTGGCGCTCACCAACATGGCCGCGAGGAGCCAGCGCGAGCGCTTCGCCCACGGTGGCTGCTGCGTGACGACGGACTGCGAACCCATGATTCCTCCAGAAGATGACGCGTGTTCTTCACGCGGCGTGCCGGAACCGGGCGCGCCAGGGAAGAGAGGGCTGTGGTCAGGCGCCCGCGGTTCTGACGCGTCCCCCGCGCGTCAGCGGACCCGCAGGGTGTCCAGGGTGCCACACCGGCCGTGGCCCCTGGGCGCCTGCGAAGGCTTTCAAGGCCCCCAGGCTATCGGAGTCCGCGGCGCAGCGGGACCTCCATCCGCGGTCATCGCGACGCGAGAAGGCGCTAAGGTGCCCCGCGCATGGTGCTGCCCGTCCGATTCGTCCTCATGCGCCCCCGCAACGCGGAGAACCTGGGCGCCGCCGCCCGGGCCCTGAAGAACTGCGGCCTGTCCGACTGGGTCTGGGTCCGCCCGGAGGTGGAGGACCTGGAGCCGGCGCGGAGGCTCGCCGTCCACGCCGGGGACGTGCTGGACGCGGCGCGGCGCGCGGACACGCTGGAAGCGGCCGTGGCGGACTGTGTCTGGGTGGTGGGGACCAGCTCGCGCAAGGTCGAAGGCAAGCGCCGGCTTCCTCCACGCGCGGTGGGCGAGGAGCTGGTGGCCCGGGCGCCCCAGGGGCCCGTGGCGCTCGTCTTCGGGGATGAGCGCAGCGGGCTCACCAACGCGGAGGTGGAGCGCGTGCATGACTTGTCCGCCGTGCCGACCGCGCCCGAGCAGCCCTCCATCAACCTGGCGCAGGCCGTGCTGCTGTACGCCTACGAGGTCCGCGTGGCGATGCTGGAGGCCGCCGCCACGCCGCCCGGCCCGCTGCCCGCGGCGGCCACGGACGTGGAGCTCGCGCAGGTGGAGTCCACGCTGGAGTCCGTCCTCACGACGGGAGGCTTCCTGGTGGACGCCCAGCCGGGCCGCACGGCGGTGCGGGACTTGTTCGCGCCGCTGCGGCGCTCACGGCTGACGCGGAAGGAGGCCCGCTTGTGGCTTGCCGCGCTGCACAGCCTGCGCAAGCGGCAGCCCGCGCGCTGACTAGACAGAGCGTGGCTTCTGGGGAATTCCCGTCCCCTTCCCCACGCCAATCCCGCCGGGCCCGGAGGTCGGCGGCCCCTTGCGCCCCGCCATGCGCATGGCGCTCCAGGCGAAGGCCGCGGCGACCACCACCAGCAGCAGGACCCACAGCCAGGTGGACGAGGAAGGGCCCGTCGTGGGCTCCCGGCCGATGGGCAGGGGCGCCTGCGCCTGTGACTGGGCGAGCGCGAGAACGGGGACCAGGAGCGTCAGGTATGGAATCCGGGTGCGCATGACGGGAAGGTGTCCACCGACGCACGTCCCCGCCCGTACTCCCAGAGGGCCACGCCGGCCGCGCGGGCACTGGCTGGCCGGCCGGGCGCCCCCCCACAAGCCGGCTCCAGCGCGCCGGGGTTCCATGGGCCTCCACAACTCCCGCTCCCGCCCCAGGCCGGGCCGGGTACAGTGCCGCGCCCATGCCTCGCAAGCCCGACAAGTCGAAGCCGCCGCCACAGCAACACAAACGCTGGGAGGGCAAGGAGAAGCCGGACTGGCTGTCGCGCGCGCTGGCCCGCGCGGGCGTCTTTCCCCAGAAGGAAGCGGAGGACGCCATCCGCGCGGGCCGCGTCAGCATCAACGGCCGCGTGGCGAAGATGGCCCTGGCGCCCGTGCCGCCGGGCGCCACCGTGAAGGTGGACGGCCACGTCGTGCCCCTGGAGGCCCCGTCCACGCGGGTGCTGGCCTTCCACAAGCCCGCGGGGCTGCTGTCCTCCACGGAGCGGCAGCACCGCACCGGCACCGTCTTCGAGGCGCTGCTGCCCCAGCTCCCGCCGGAGCTGGCCGGCTACACGTGGCACGCCGTGGGCCGCCTGGACGTGGACTCCACGGGCCTGCTGCTCTTCACCAACGACGACAAGCTGGTGGCCCACGCCACGTCCCCGGACACGCGCCTGCCCAAGCGCTACGTGGCCACCGTCTTCAGCACCGCGGATGACGACAAGGTGGAGCCCCTGCGCCGGGGCATGACGTTGGATGACGGCCTCGCCCGCCCCGCGAAGGTGAGCGTGCGGGACGAGCACACGGTGGAGGTGACGCTCACGGAGGGCCGGCACCACCAGGTGAAGCGGATGCTCGGCGCCGTGGGCCTGCCCGTGCGCGCGCTGCACCGCGAGGCCGTGGGCGGCGTGGACCTGGAGGGCATCCCCGAAGGCACCTTCCGGCTGCTGACGGACGACGAGGTCCGCGAGGGGCTCCGCTACGAAGGGCGCGCGCCCTCGGTCCCCTAGCCGCTTGCATTGGCTTCAAACGACCGGCCCGGTCGCGTACCGTCGCCCCCATGGCGGACTTCGACCTGGTGGTGATTGGCTCCGGCCCGGCGGGTGAGTGGGGCGCGGTACAGGCGGCGCTGGCGGGCAAGCGCGTGGCGGTGGTGGAGCGGGAGCCCGTGCTGGGCGGCACCGCGGCGAACACGGGCACCCTCCCCTCCAAGACGCTGCGCGAGACGGCGCTGCACCTGTCCGGCTTCCGGGCGCGAGGCCTCTACAGCGTGGAGACGACGCCGCGGCACGAAGCCACGGTGTCCGACTTCCTCTTCCGCGAACGGCGGGTGAAGGACATCGAGCGCGAGCGCATCGCCCGCAACCTCCAGCGCCACAAGGTGGAGATCATCCAGGGCACCGGCGCGCTCATGGACGCGCACACCGTCGTCGTCCAGCGCCAGGACTCCCCGGAGCGGCGCCTCACCGGCGGCACCCTCCTGGTGGCCACCGGCTCGTCACCGTACCGGCCGCCGCTGTACCCCTTCGAGGACCCGCGCATCCACGACTCGGACGAGGTGCTGGAGCTCGAAAGGCTGCCGCGCTCGCTGGTGGTGGTGGGCGCCGGCGTCATCGGCTGTGAGTACGCCTGCATGTTCGCCGCCATGGGCATCCCCGTGACGCTGGTGGAGTCGCGCGCGGAGCTGCTGCCCTTCCTGGACGACGAGTTCTCCGCGCTGCTCGGCCAGCGCATGGAGGCGCTCGGCATCCAGCTGCGCTTCGGGCAGACGGTGGAGAAGGTGGACGTGCCACGGGACGCGGACACCCCCATCCGGCTGCTGCTCTCCTCCGGCGCCGCGCTGGAGACGGACCAGGTGCTGGTCGCCTCCGGCCGCACCGCCAACACCGCGGGCCTGGGGCTGGAGGCCCTGGGAGTGAAGGTGGGCCCGCGCGGCCAGGTGGAGGTGGGCCCCACGTACCAGACGGCCCTGCCCCACCTCTATGCCGTGGGGGACGTCATCGGCTTCCCGGCGCTGGCCTCCACGTCCATGGACCAGGCGCGCATCGCCGTGGAGCACGCGTTCGGCCTGGGCGGCGTGCGCACCATGGCGCCGGTGCTGCCCTACGGCATCTACACCATCCCCGAGGTGTCGATGGCCGGCGAGACGGAAGGCGCCCTGCGCAAGCTGAACGTGCCCTACGTGGCCGGCCGCGCCGCCTTCGCCACCAACCCGCGCGGCCAGATTCTGGGGGACACGCACGGGCTGCTGAAGCTGCTCTTCCACCGGGAGAGCCTCAAGCTGCTGGGCGTGCACGTCATGGGGCCCCAGGCCTCCGAGCTGGTGCACGTGGGCCTCACGGCCCTGATGACCGGCTCCGGAGCCCGGCTCTTCGTGGAGACCTGCTTCAACTACCCGACGCTATCGGAGGCCTACAAGGCGGCCACCTTCGACGCGTTGGACCAGCTCAGCGGTTGCTCCTGAGGCTCCCCACCGTGAGGCCCGTGGCGAAAGGGGCCGCTTCGTGCAGGTCGTCCGCCGAGCCCCGCGCCAGCCGGGGCGCCTCGGCGGGCGCCTCCCGGGCCGGCGTCGGCGCCGCGGCGCCGCGGCCCCCTGCCCCTCCGAGCAGCTCCTGGATGCGCTGCCAGCGCGCCTTCTCCTCCACCATCAGCCGGGTGAGCTCCGCGCGAGCGGAGCCATCCTCCAGGTCGGAGGCGGCCGCCGCCACGCGGTCCAGGAACGGCATCAGGTAACCGAAGTCCCTGTCGAAGGCGCTGGAGTCTGGGTTCTTCGCCATTGCCGGGCACGCTAGCCCACTTCCCGGCAAGTGGGTGACTTCAGCCGTGGTACACGCGCGAGGCGACAATCTGGCCGTCGCGCACCTCGAAGACCTCCGCCACCGGCATGGGGGCCTCCCCTGGCGCATGGCGCAGGTACTCCATGAACACCCGGTCCTCGTCCGCGGTGAGGGCCACCAGCTCATACCGCAGCCCCGGCAGCCGGGCGTTGGCCGCCTTCCACCAGGCGGACAGCGCCTGCCGCCCCACCAGCCGCCCGCCCGTCTCCGGGTGCAGCACCCGGATTTTGGGTGACGTATGGGTGGCATCCTCGGCATAGAGCGCCACCAGCGCGTCCACGTCGTAGGCGTTGAAGGCGTCCAGCCAGGCTCGGGCCAGGGAGAAGTTTTTCGTCGCGCTCATCGTTAGAAACCCCAACTGAAAACGGCGCTGAGTAGGCGGAGGTAGGCTCAGGTGAGTCAACCTCCATGCGGATTTGGCTGGAAACTACGTCCTGTGGGAAGTAGAGGCCCCGCCTGCTCTGTTCCGTCAGGCACTTTCAAGAAAAGAAGG
Organism: Myxococcus sp. AM010; assembly: GCF_013372585.1. NCBI lineage: Bacteria > Pseudomonadati > Myxococcota > Myxococcia > Myxococcales > Myxococcaceae > Myxococcus > Myxococcus sp. AM010. The sequence continues at coordinate 29,635 of NZ_JABXEO010000037.1, read as the reverse complement.
ACCGGATCGTGGCCGCCAACGCACCCATCGAGAAGATTCGAAACATCGGTATCTCCGCCCACATCGACTCGGGCAAGACGACGCTCTCTGAGCGCATCCTGTTCTATACGGGTCGGATTCACGAGATCCACGAGGTCCGCGGCAAGGACGGCGTGGGCGCGATCATGGATTCGATGGACCTGGAGCGTGAGAAGGGCATCACCATCCAGTCCGCCGCCACGTTCGCGATGTGGGGCGAGTACAACATCAACCTCATCGACACCCCGGGACACGTGGACTTCACCATCGAGGTGGAGCGCTCGCTCCGCGTCCTCGACGGCGCCATCCTGGTCCTCTGCTCGGTGTCCGGCGTGCAGTCACAGTCCATCACCGTGGACCGCCAGATGAAGCGCTACCGCGTTCCGCGCATCGCGTTCGTCAACAAGATGGACCGCGCCGGCGCGAACTATGACCGCGTGGCCGCGCAGCTGAAGGAGAAGCTGAACCACCACCCGGTGAAGCTCCAGATGCCCATCGGCGCCGAGGACCGCTTCAAGGGCCTGGTCGACCTCATCACCATGAAGGCGTTCTACTTCGATGGTGAGAACGGCGAGAACATCCGCGAAGAGGAGATTCCCGCGGAGATGCTCGAGGAGGCCAAGGAGCGCCGCCAGCAGATGATTGAAGGCGTGGCCGAGGTCGACGACCAGCTCGGCGAGCTGTTCCTGTCGGACGTGGCCATCCCGCACGACGTGTTGGTCGCCGCCATCCGCCGGGCCACCATTGGCCTGAAGATGACGCCGGTCATGTGCGGCTCCGCCTACAAGAACAAGGGCGTGCAGCTGGCCCTGAACGCCGTTTGCGCGTACCTCCCGAACCCCAAGGAGGCGACGAACGAGGCGCTGGACCAGAAGAACAACGAGGCGAAGGTCATCCTCGAGTCCGACCCGGAGAAGCCCTTCGTCGGTCTGGCGTTCAAGCTGGAAGACGGCCGCTACGGGCAGCTGACGTACATGCGCATCTACCAGGGCCGGGTTTCGAAGGGTGACTTCATCATCAACCAGTCGAACCAGAAGAAGGTCAAGGTTCCGCGCATCGTCCGCATGCACTCCAGCCAGATGAACGACATCAACGACGCCACCGCCGGTGACATCGTTGCGCTGTTCGGCATCGAGTGCGCGTCCGGCGACACGTTCACCGACGGCGCCGTGAGCTACACGATGACGTCCATGCACGTGCCGGACGCCGTGATTTCGCTCGCCGTGGCCCCCAAGGACCGCTCCGCGCTGGCCAACTTCTCCAAGGCGCTCAACCGGTTCACCAAGGAGGACCCCACCTTCCGCGTGCACCGCGATGAGGAGTCCGGGCAGACCATCATCCGCGGCATGGGTGAGCTCCACCTGGAGATCTACATCGAGCGCATGAAGCGCGAGTACAACTGCGAGGTCCAGGCCGGCAAGCCGCAGGTGGCTTACCGCGAGACCATCAGCCAGAAGGGCGAGTTCGCGTACACGCACAAGAAGCAGACGGGTGGCTCCGGCCAGTTCGCCCGCGTGTGCGGTTACCTGGAGCCGCTGCCCTCGGACGCGGTGCAGCAGTACGAGTTCGTGGACGACATCGTGGGCGGCTCCATCCCCCGCGAGTTCATCCCGGCCTGCGACAAGGGCTTCACCGAGGCCGTGAAGAAGGGCAGCCTCATCGGCTTCCCCGTGGTGGGTGTGCGCGTGGTCATCAACGACGGCGCCTTCCACGCGGTGGACTCGTCCGAAATGGCGTTCAAGACGGCCGCCATCATGGGCTTCCGTGAGGGCTACGCCGCCGCCAAGCCCATCATCCTCGAGCCGATGATGAAGGTGGAGGTCCAGGCCCCCGAGGACTTCCAGGGCTCCGTCGTGGGTCAGCTGAACCAGCGCCGTGGCACCATCCTCTCCACCGAGACGGCCGAGGGCTACGTCACGGCGGTGGCCGAGGTGCCGCTGAACACCATGTTCGGCTACTCCACGGACCTGCGCTCCGCCACCCAGGGCAAGGGCGAGTACACGATGGAGTTCTCCCGCTACACGCCGGTGCCCCGGAACGAGTCCGAGGCCCTGATGGCGGCGTACAAGGAGCGGCTGGCCGCCGAGCAGGCCGCGCGCAAGTAGTCCGCGCATCCGCCGCACTCTGGCGGTAAGGAAGGCGTCCCTCTTCAATGAGGGGCGCCTTTCGCCTTTCCAGGAGTCCGATACCGTGACGCTGCTCCGCGCCGCCAACGTTCAGCTCAGCTTCGGAAGCCGCACCGTCTTCCAGGACCTCACCTTCACGATTGAAGAGGGAGAGCGGGTGGGCCTGGTGGGCGTCAACGGCTCCGGCAAGTCGTCGCTGATGAAGATCCTGGCCGGGGCCTCCCGCGCCGACACGGGCGAGCTCCAGCTGCGCCGCGGCGCCCGCGTCACCTACCTGCCCCAGGAGCCGGAGTTCCCCGAAGGCGCCACGGTGGCCTCCGAGCTGTCCGTGTCCCAAGGGCCGCTGAAGGAGACGCTGGCCGCCCACGCGGAGCTGGCGCAGCGGATGGAGTCCGCCCCCGCGCAAGAGCAGGACAAGCTGATGGCGCAGTTCTCCGCGCTCAGCGACCGCATCGAGCAGATGGGCGGCTGGGACACCGAGCACCACGCCAAGACGCTGCTGGACAGGCTGGGCGTGAAGGACTGGGACCGGCCCGTGGCGCAGCTGTCCGGCGGCCTGCGCAAGCGCGTGTCCATTGCCCGGGCGCTGCTGACGCGGCCGGACCTGCTGCTGCTGGACGAGCCCACCAACCACCTGGACGCGGACACCGTGGACTGGCTGGAGGAGGAGCTGGACAAGCTGCCCGGGGCGCTGCTGCTCGTCACGCACGACCGGTACTTCCTGGACGGGCTGGTGGACCGCATCGTCGAAATCCAGCCCGGCGCGGGCGTGACGTCGTATCCCGGCAACTACCAGGCCTACGTGGAGCAGAAGCTGGTGGCGCAGGAGAACGCCGCGCTGGCGCAGCACAAGCGCGAGCGCTGGATTGCGCAAGAAGTGGCGTGGCTGCGCAAGGGCCCGGAGGCCCGCCGCACCAAGAGCAAGTCGCGCATCGACCGGGCGCAGAAGCTGATGGCGGAGAAGGGCTTCGAGCGCCCCAAGGTCGCGGACCTGCGCGTGGCGGCGGCGCCCCGGCTGGGCCACACCGTCATCGAGGCCGAGGGCGTGAAGAAGGCCTTTGGCGACCGGAAGGTGCTGGACGGCGTGGACTTCCGCCTCCAGCGCGGCGAGCGCGTGGGCCTGGTGGGCCCCAACGGCGTGGGCAAGACGACCTTCCTGCGCGTGCTGCTGGGCGAGGTGGAGCCCGACGGCGGCAAGCTCGTCATCGGGAAGAACACGAAGGTGGCGTACTACGACCAGAGCCGGGCGCAGCTCGACCTGGAGGCCACCGTGTACGAGTCAGCCTCGCAGGGCGAGGACTGGGTGGAGCTGGGCGACCAGAAGGTGGCCCTGCGCGACTACCTGGACGACCTGCTCTTCCCCGTGCCCATGCAGCGCATGAAGGTGAAGGCGCTGTCGGGCGGCGAGCGCAACCGGCTGCTGCTGGCGCGCCTGTTCCTGGAGGGCGCCAACGTGCTGGTGCTGGACGAGCCCACCAATGATTTGGACATCGTCACCCTCAACATCCTGGAGCGGCTGCTCCTGGACTTCGGGGGCAGCACCCTGCTCGTCACGCATGACCGGTACTTCCTGGACAAGGTGGCCACCAGCATCCTCACCTTCGACGGTGAAGGCCGCGTCACCCGCTACGAAGGCAACTACGCCATGTACCGGCGGCTGAAGGAGCAGTCGGACGCGAAGGCCGCCGCCCCCGCCACCCCGAAGCCGGCCGCCAGGCAGGACGAACCCGCGCCCGCCAAGGCCGCGCGCAAGCCCGGGAAGCTCTCCTACAAGGACCAGCGCGAGCTGGACGGCATGGAGACCACCATTGAGGCCGTCGAGTCGCGCAAGGCCAGCCTGGAGGCCCAGCTCGCCGACCCCACCGTGTACAGCAACGGCCCCAAGGTGGCGGAGGTGCAGAAGGCGCTGGATGCCACCGTCGCCGAGGTGGACCGGCTCTATACGCGCTGGCAGGAGTTGCAGGACCTGGCCGCCGCCAGCGCGTAGGCCGGCGCGCGTCTGTCCATTCCCAGCCATGTCTGGGAATGGGACTTCACGGAAACCCAGGGAGAATCCGGACGGCTGGCACGTCAAGCCAGTGCGTTGTTTGGAACCTCAATACTTGCTGGACGCAAGGGACGGCGGGCGGCCCTTGCATGGGACTGGCGCGTCGTGCGACTCGTGCGGGACTTCGGGGCCGTCGCACTCACGTCGTGATTCATTGGAGGCGTCGTCTTGCCGTCCCGGCTTGTGCTTGTCTCTGCGTTGTCCTCATTGGCCCTGCTCCTCGGCCCCGCTGAAACGCGGGCCCAGGGCCGTTCGCTCCCCTCCTTCAACCTCCAGCGTCTGGAATTGGACCCGGCGGCGCTAGGCTCGCTAATGGTGGGCACGGGCCGCACGCTGCCCCAGGGCGCGCTGCGCATGTCCGTCCAGGGGCACTACGAGCAGCTCCCCTTCCACTTCCAGCGGCGTTGGGAGCCGGGCGGCGGCAGCGGCCTGGTGGAGGACCGCTTCACCATGGACCTGACGGCCGCCTACGGCGTGCTGCCGTGGCTCCAGGTCGCCGCGGAGGTGCCCTTCATCGTCAGCCAGGGCGGCTCGCGCTTCCGGGACTTCAACGCCCCGGAAGGCTCGGGGATGGGCACGCCGTGGCTGGGCCTGCGCGCGGCGCTGCTGCGTCAGGACTTCGGCTTCCAGCTGGCGGCGGACGTGTCGGCCGCGCTCCCGGTGGGCAGCGCGGCGCTGCTGGCCCGGGACGACTACGCGGTGCACCCCCGCCTGCAGGTCGGCTTCCTGGCGGAGACGTGGCAGGTGGGCGGTGAGGCCGGCGTGCTGGTGCGCAAGAAGCACGAGCTCGTCAGCGTGTCCGGCTTCTCCCAGGATGTCATCGGCAGCGAGCTGCGGCTGGGCGCCACGGTGACGTCGCGAGCCGGAGAGAGCACGCGCGGCGAGGTGAGCGTCGTGGCGGGGCTGCCGCTGCAAGGCGGCCGCCCGGGCGGCGAGCTGCTGCTGGCCATCCGCAAGCACGCGCTGTCCTGGATGGACCTCTACGTCATGGGCGGGCCCGGCGTGGGCGCTGGCATGGACACGCCCACCTTCCGCTTCATGGCGGGCGCCTCGTTCTCCACCTTCAAGGTGGACTGAAGCGCCCCGCCCCGCCGCGGCGTCCTATTTGGGCATCACTCCGAAGGCCTTCGCCATCGCGATGCCGATGCCCAGCAGGCTCTCTCCGGCGATGAAGCCGGAGGACACCGGCAGCACCATGTCGTCCGCCAGCTTCGGCTTCGTGCGGCGCAGCAGCGCGGCGATGGCCGAGCCCAGGAAGAAGGCGATGGAGCTGGAGCCCGGAATCACGATGGCCAGCCCGAAGCCCGCGGGGGACGGCACGTAGGCCTTCGCCTTCGCCGGGGCCCAGCGCTCCAGCAGCACCAGGAAGATGCCCAGCGTGGCGCCGCACAGCGCGCCCACGCGCGCCGAGCCTGGCAGCGCGGCCACGCCCGTGGCGAGCAGCTTCGACACGCCGGCCCACACCATGGAGGCGGGCGCGGGGAACTCCTCGGAGCCCAGCATGCTGGCGTCCGGTACCAGAATCTTGAACACGGGCACCACCACCGCCGCGCCGGCCACCACGCCGAAGAGCTGCGCGACGAACTGCTGGCGCGGGTTGGCGCCCAGCAGCCACCCGGACTTGAGGTCCGTCAGCAGGTCCGCCGAGTGGAGCCCCACGCCGCCCGTCGCGTTGGCGCTCATGACGTTGGCGGGGATGTTGCCCGGCGCCAGGCCGCCGAAGATGAGCTGCGTGACGGGGCCCAGCGCCTTGGTGGGCGTGGTGTCCGTCTCGCCCGTCACCCGGCTGGCGATGACGCCCATGACGACGGCCAGCGGCATGGCCAGCACGCCCGCCCACCACGGAATCTGGAACAGGTAGGCCATGAGGAACACGGCCACCGGGCCCAGAATCGCGAAGCCCAGGGGGAACCACGAGGGCGGGCATTCAATCCCGGCCAGCGGGTCCGCCTCCTCCACCTTCGCGTTCTTCCCCTTGAACAGGCCGGACAGCGACTTGAAGGAGCGCGCCACGCTGCGCCACTGGAAGGCGAAGGAGAGCAGGCCCGAGGACACCAGCACCGCGGAGCCCGTCCACACCATCCAGCTGTTGATGGAGCGGTAGCTGACCTCCGCGATGGCGCCCTGGCTCACCATGGCCGGGGCGAGGAAGCCGTAGGTGAGCACCGCGCCCAGCAGCATGGACCAGCCCGTGCGGAAGCTCACCAGCGCGCCCGCGCCCACCAGCAGCAGGCTGAACTCGAAGGACAGCGACCACGCCGATGCCTTCTTCCCCAACATCGTGAAGGGCAGACTCACCTTCTCCGGGATGTTGGCCAGCCACGTGAAGCGCGCGTCGCGCAGGGCCACGACGAACGCGCCAATGGCACCGGAGATGCCGAGCAGCCGCGACTTGCGCCGGGCCACCTCACCGTGGCCGTGCAGCGCGCGGATGGTCTCCGCGGTGGCCGTGCCGGTGGGGAACGGCAGCGCCTCGATGTTGATGAGCTGGCGCTTGATGGGGATGGCCGCGAAGACGCCCAGCGCGGAGATGACGGCGAACCAGACCATCAACCAGCCCGAGGACGGCAGCGTCCCCGTCAGCATCAGCAGCGCGGGCACCGCGGCCATGTTGCCGCCGCCCGTCATGTAGCCCGCGGCCGAGGCCACCGAGCCCATGGCGTTGTTCTCCAGGTCGGTGAACTCCGTCTTCAGCACCCGAATCGAGCGCAGCGTGCCGAACACCGCGAAGGCCAGGATGCAGGCGGTGATGGTGACGCCCAGGCTCCAGCCCGTCTTGAGGATGACGTACAGGTTGGACAGGCACATCACCGCGCCAATCGCCATGCCGGCGATGACGGCGCGCACCGTGAGCTGGCGCGCTCCCCCCTGGTAGACGTGCTCCAGCCAGTAACGCTCCGGGTCATGGGCCGCGGAGGCGCCCGCGTCCCCCGGTGCGTCGGGCGGTTGGATGCGGAGGTCGCTGGGGCTGGGCGTCTGCGAGGGGGACTGGCTCATGGGGGCCGCGACAATAATCCACGCCACTTCCCCTCGCGAGCGCGACGTGTGACGGGCGGGCCCACCTCATGGGCTGGCCGCGCCGCGTCAGGGCGGCACGTCAGCCGTGCTCATGCCCGCCCGGCCCGTGGACGTGGCCGTGGGTGAGCTCCTCCTGCGTGGCCGTCCGCACGCCCTTCACGATGACGTCGAAGTGCAGCGTCTTGCCAGCCAGGGGGTGGTTGAGGTCCACCACGACGCCGTCCTCGCGCACCTCCTGGATGCGCAGCGGGATGTCGCCCTGGTCCGTCTGCGCCATCAGCGTCTGGCCGGCCTGCGGCGAGAAGCCGGGCGGCAGCATGTCGCGCGGCACGGTGCGCACGCCCGCCGGGTCGTGCTCGCCGTAGCCCTGGCCGGGCGCCACCACCACCTGCTTGCTCTCCCCCAGGCTCATGCCCTCCAGGGCGCCTTCGAGCCCCGGGACAATCTGCCGGTGCCCGTGCAGGTAGGAGAGGGGCTGCTCGGGCGCGCTCTGGTCGATGACCTGACCGTCTCCCAGGTGCAGCCGGTATTCGAGCGAGACGACGGAATCCTTGGCGACCCTCATGCGGGGCTCCTTGCCGATGACTGGGTTGGGACTGCGAGTGCTGCGAGGAAGGTGCGGCGGGAAATGCCCGGCGTCAGGAAGCAGAGGGGTCCACGGCTCCCTCTGCGGCCGGGCTGTCGGCCGGCTCCCCGCGCGCCACGTAGACGGCGGCGGCCAGGTCCCCGGTGACGTTGAGCGTGGTGCGGCACATGTCCAGGAAGCGGTCCACGCCCAGGATGAGGCCCAGGCCCTCCACCGGAATCTTGAACATGCCCAGAATCATCGCGATGACGGGGATGGAGCCCGCCGGCACCCCCGCGGTGCCGATGCCCGCCAGGATGCAGATGAACATGATGAGCGCCTGGTCGGACAGGCTGAGCGGCACGCCGTAGACCTGGGCGAGGAAGAGCACCGTGACGCCTTCGAAGAGCGCGGTGCCGTTCTGGTTCATGGCCGAGCCGGCGGTGAGCACGAAGCGCGACACGTTGCGCGGCAGCTTGAGGTTCTCCTCCGCCACCTTGAGCGCGGTGGGCAGCGTGGCGCTGGAAGAGGACGTGGAGAAGGCGGTGACGATGGCCAGCCGGCTGCCGCGGAAGAACTCGATGGGGTTGCGCCCGCCCAGGAAGCGCACCGACAGCGAGTAGACGATGAACATGTGCAGGCCCAGCGCCAGCAGCACCGTGCCCATGTACGAGGCGAGCTGCACGAAGATGCCGAAGCCCAGCCGCGCCGTCATGGCGAACAGCAGCGCGGCCACGCCGAAGGGCGCCAGGCTCAGCACGCCGTCGATGAGCTTCATCATCACGTCGTAGAGGCCCTGGATGGTTTCCCGCAGGCGCAGCACGGGCTCCGTCGGCGTGAGCGCCACGCCCAGGCCGAAGATGAGCGAGAAGACGATGAGGCCGATGAAGTCTCCATCCGCCGCGGCCTTGATGGGGTTGGTGGGCACCATGGAGATGAGCACCGCGCCGAACGAGGACGCCCCTGGCGCGGCGGCCGCCTGGATGGTCATCCCGCCCTGGGCCAGCGCACGGGCCTCGTCACTGAGGCCCGCGCCGGGCTGCAGCGTGTTGACCAGCACCAGGCCGATGAGGACGGAGATGGAGGACAGGACGACGGTGTAGCCCAGCGTGCGAGCCCCCAGCCGCCCCACCTGCTTGAGGTCCAGCTCCGCCACCGCCGCGACGATGGCGGAGAACAGCAGCGGCACCACGAGCATCAGCAGCAGGCGGATGAAGATCTGCCCCACCGGCGAGGCGACGTTGTCCACGACGAAGGTCAGCCAGGGCGCGCCGCCCGCGACGACGTTGGCGACAAGTCCCGCCACCGCGCCGGAGGCAATACCGACGAGCATCTTCTGGTGCGCCTTCATCAAGTCTCCGAGCCCTCCTCGCCGGAGGAGAATGGTCCACGCCACCGGGCGGTAGGCGAAGATGGCATGCTGTCCTCCTCGTGGAAACCCTCGTTCGACTCACCGAGAACGCCGTGCCCCCCCTGCTCTTCCGCCGCCTGCTGCGGCGCTTGGGCGCCGTGGGCACGGAGCGCCTGCGCCAGACCTACCAGACGACCTTCTGGTACGACTTCGGCCCCGCGGCCAACGTGGTGGAGGACATCATCCTCACGCTGCGTCCGCACATCGCCGGCAGACGCCGCGTGGCCGGCGTGGAGTGGTGGCTGTCACGCATGGACCCGACGGACGTGCGCGTGGACTTCCACCAGGACCGCGACGAGAAGCTCGCGCTGCGCACCGGTGAGCTGGTGCACCCGCGCATCTCCTCGGTGCTGTTCCTCAACCGGGTGCGCGGCGGCGCGCTGGTGGTGACGCGCGAGCCGCCAGACGCGGCCAACCCGTCCCTGGCGCCCGCGAACCTGGACACCGCCGACCTGGTGACGCCGCGGCCCAACCGGCTGGTGACGTTCGACGGCACGCTCACGCACGGCGTGCTGGACGCGGACAACCAGATTCCCGACGGGAAGCTGCCCGGGAAGTCCCGCCAGCGCCGCACGCTGGTGATGAACTGGTGGGGACACCGTCCCACCGACATCCCCGCGTGGGCGGACACGCGCATCTACCGGGCGCTGGCGCGCTGAGCCTCCTCGCGGGCCGTCTCGCGCAGGCGGTGGGTGACGCGCTCGGCCCACTCCGGCTCGATTTCCAGGCACGCGGGCCGCCGGCCCAGCAGCAGCGCCGCCGACGGCATGGAGCCGCTGCCCGCGAAGGGGTCCAGCACCGTGTCCCCCGGGCGGCTGTACGTGCGCAGCAGCGGCTCCAGGACGGAGAAGGGCTTGTGGTGCGGGTGGCCGCCCCAGCGCTTCGCTTCGCCTTCATCGTCGTAGCCGCCGACGACGGCCCAGACGGTGGGCAAGTCTCCTGGCGCCAGCGGCGGCGCGGGCGTGCGGGCAATCACGAGCGCGACCTCATAGACGCGCAGCGTCTGCTCGTTGGCGTTCTTGTCGGTGGTGCGCTTGCCCCAGACGTACTCGCCGCGCAGGTGCGGATAGCCCAGCCCGCGCGCGGCGGTGAGGAGGGGCTCCTTGCCCAGCAGGTTCGTCCAGATGATGAGGGGCGCGTCCGGCGTCAGGTGCGCGGTGGCGCGCGACAGCCAGGCCTCGGAGAAGGCGCGGTAGTCGCGCACCGTCTCGAAGCGGACGATGGGGTTCTGGTCTATCTTCTTGTGCGCGCGCGTGTCTCGCAGGTCCCCGCCCTTGCGCCGCCGGGTGAGCAGGCAGTACGGCGGGTCCGTGTGGAGCAACGCGGCGCGGGTGTCACCCAGCGCGGCGCGGTAGCCCGCCGGCTCGCGGGAATCGGCGTTGATGCAGCGGAGGGACTCGGGCGGGGGGAGGGAGGTCATCGGCCTGAGCGGCACCCTACACGGCGGGGCGCGGGGCTCAAGTGGCGCGCTCACGGGGCTTGGAGTCCCTCCAGCTTCAAGGTCCGCTTGCGGCCCTCGTCCCACAGCTCGAGCGTGTACCGGCCGTGGTCCGCGGCCTCCGGCTCGTCCACGATGATGATGACGGGCTGGCTGCCGTCGGCGGCCACCGGGCCCTCTTGCCAGGGCGGGAGTGTCTTCAGCCGCTTGCCATGGACGTCCGTGAGCGTCGCCCCCACCGCGCTCCATCCACTCCACGCCCCTGCCTTCGCTGGCCTGAGCCTCAGCGCGGCCCACCGGGGGGACAGGCGGACGAACTCCACGCGCGCGGCGGCGACGTCCCCCGCCACCTTCCGGGGGACCCAGGACCGGGAGTGGACGATGCCCGTGTCCCGGAGCTCCGCGACCAGCATCTCCCGGGTGTACTCAGCCCCCGTTCGCGAACGCTGGAGCTGTTGCACCTGGCGCTCCAAACGGACCATCCCCGCTCGGAGCTCCTCCACCTCCTGCCGGTAGGACGCCGCCGAGCGCGCGTGGCGGTAGAGTTCGATTTGACGCTCCGCCCGCGCGGCATCCACGACGAGCACCACGACGGCGCGATCGGGCACCGCGCCATCATGGAAGCGGACCTCCAACCGCAGCCGCTCGCCCTCACGAAACGTGGACGAGGGGACCACCACCAGGTGGTCCTCGGTCACTCCGAAGCGCTGGAACCGCTCACGGCCCTCCAGGACCAACTGCTCGGGGCGGATGCGCGCATCGAAGAACAAGGTGGTGGACAGCCCAGGGCTGATGCGGACCTCCGGGGGCGTCACCAGCATCCCCGCCTGGACGTCAATGCGCCGGACCGCGGTGCCAGTGCCTGGCGTATCCAGTGCCGCGGCCTGCGCCGTGGCGGCCCACAACACTCCCGACACGAGCACGATGAATGCGGACGAACCATTCAAGAGCGAGCCACCTCCAGCAAGGGCGCGTCCACACCATGACAGCGGGAGGCCTACTCAGGCGTCCCCAATTGACCGAGAACCTCTGACGTCATCAGGTTGACGCCCGAACTCATCAACAGTTTGTCGGGCGTGCTATCCCATTCGTAGAGCATCCCGACTCGCCTCGGAAAGGGCCCGTCAACGATGTTGGCGCAGACCGGCAGCCGCTGACCGTCGGGCGTCTCCACCTCGGTGATCCAACCGTAGACGTACTTCTTGCCCCGGAACAACGTGCCGTACATCCGGGTCCCCTTGGGGAACCGCCCCTCGTAGTGACTGACGACCTCGGCGATGGCGTGGAGGGTGATGGGCGAACCGTCTGGCGGCACGGGGATGGAGCCTTCGTTGGGGTCGATGTAGAGCGTCTCCCAGTTGCCCATCATCCTGGCCATCTTGAAGCCCCGCTTCCTCATGCCCTCCACCACCTCTGGCGGGCACTCGCGCTTGGGCGACGCCTCCCGCACCTGAGGCCCGCTGGCGCAGGCGGCGGTGAGGCAGGCCACGGCGGCGGCCTTGCCCAGGGCGCCTCCGGCCGGCTGGCGCTTCTTGGGCCGCGCCGCGGGGGCCGCTTCGCCCTCCGCGCCGGAGGATGCCACCTGCGCGGACACCTCGTCCCGCGCGCCCGTGTCGTGAACCGCGCCCGCGTCCTGAGAGGGCGGCACCGCCTCCAGGAGGGGCATTTCGGGGGGATTCGAAGAACGACTCGTCACTGCGGGACTTCCTTTCTCAATGGGAAGAGACGGGGCAGGAGCCGGGTCTCCCGCGGTGGGCAGCGCGAGGCGGCTCACCCCGAACGCCAACAACCCCACGGCCACCAGCGCGGCCCCCACCAGCCCCGCGGCGCCGCCGCGGCTCGGGCGCGGTGCCCGCGGCGCGGGTGTCTCCACGGAGGGTGTCTCCACGGAGGGTGTCTCCACGGAGGGCGCCTCCACCGCGGGCGCCGCCGGAGGCTCGGACGCCGCGGCGGGTGCGCTCGCGCTCGCCACGGGGGCCTCCCGGGGCTCCGGATTGAGGGGCAGCACCGGCGCGCCACCGGACGACTCCCGGGGCCGGACGGGCCGCGAGGACGTGGCGGCGTCGGGCACCATGCGCACCCGCGGGGCCTCCGCGTCCGCGCCCTCGGGAGGACGGTCCAGCGACACCTTCCAGGCCGGCTGCCGCTTCTCCTTGGCCACGTCCCAGAGGGCCTGGAGCAGGGCCTCCGTGTTGGCGTAGCGGTCCTCGGGGCGCTTGGCGAGCAGCCGCAGGGCGATGTCTCCCAGGGCGCGCGGCACCTTCGGGTTGACGACGTGGGGCGCGCGCGGCGTCACCGTCTCGATGGCCGGCAGCAGGCGGTCATACGGGAGCTTCGGGTCGAACGCGTAGCCGTCCGTGAGCGCCTCGTACAGCAGCGCGCCCAGCGCGTAGAGGTCCCCCGGCACGCCCGCGTCGAAGCTGGCGCCCTGCTGCCAGGAGCCTTCGCGCAGGAAGGCGACGCACTCGGGCGGCAGCAGGTGGGGCGAGGCGGGCGCCACGCCCACCGTCAACGTCGTGGCCGCGGGCAGCCGCACCGTGCCCAGGTCGATGAGGAAGGGGCGCTCGTCCTCGCGGCGGATGAGGACGTTGTCGCCCTTCATGTCCCGGTGGTGCACGCCCCGGCGGTGCAGGTCCGCCATCACGCGGACCACTTCCGTGAAGACGGACAGCAGGTGCGCCGCCGTGGGCTTCACCCGCCAGCGCCACTCGTGGAACGTCTCGCCATCGATGTAGTCGGTGACGAAGTACAGGTAGCCGTCGGGAGGCTCGGGCCAGCGGTCCACGGCGTGCAACGCCGGGAGGTTCGGATGGGGCGCGCAGGACAGCAGCGCCGCGACCTCATGCGCCAGCCGGCCGTTGATGTCCTCTTCCTCCGCCGCGTGGAGTCCCGCCGGACGCAGCGCCATCTTCAGCGAGTAGTGGCGGCCCGCCCGCTCCACCTGGAAGACCCGGCCAAAGCCCCCCGAGCCCAGCGACGCGACGACGCGCCAGGGGCCGACCTCGCTGCCCGGGACGAGCTGATCCGGATGGAAGGGAGGCGACCTCACGGCCACGGTCGCTGCCCTCCGCCCGCCCCACCCGCCACGTCACGCGCGGGACGCACGCCCCGTGGCGGCGCCATTCGCGCGGAAGACTCGGTAACCACCCAGGGAGCGGGGCTGGACAAGGGCAACCTCCAGGGTTGACCTTATCGTTTCCCCCGGGGATGTCACGTTTTCACTTACCCGCGAGGTAAGTCCACTGCTCAGGAAGACCCAACGCCCTCCGTTGGGTCCACCGCCTCGGCGGCGTCCGCCCAGGCCCCGCTCAGCCGCGCCTCGGAGGCCAGCGCTTCGTCCCAGGAGGGGCCGTCCGGCAGCAGGCGCGCGGAGTGCGTCAGGACGAGCCGCTCCAGCGCGAGCTCCTCACACAGCCGCCGCAGCCCCACCGCGTCCAATCCCAGGCGGGCGAGGTGGGCCTCACGACGCGAGGCGGTCACGCGCTGGGTCTGCCACCAGCGGGCCTCCTCCTCGGCCACCTCGGAGGGGGAGACGCCCAGTCCCAGGGTGCGTCCCCAGCCCGCGAGCAGCGCCCGCCGCAGTCCCGCCTCGGCCAGCGCCGCCGCGTCCGGGGACTCACGCAGGACGTCCAGCACCTGCCCCGAGGACACGGCGCCCGCCTGCGTCGCCGTCACGTCATCCACCAGCCGCCGACGCCGGACCAGGGACGACGGCTCACGCGGAGCGCCGTGCGGCGCGGGCGCACCCGAGGCCACCCACTCCGCCGCCGTCCGGAGGCACGCGAGCGCGTCCCGCCGCTTCAGGTCCTCCGCGCCGCGCGGAGACCACGCGTCCCACGCGGCCCGGGTGGACGCGGACCAGCGAGGCGCCACGGCCTCCAGCACCCGCGCCCAGGTCCGCTCCTGGTAGAAGACGGACTGGCCCTCGTCGACGAGCGCCCGGGCCGCCTCGCGCGTCAGCACCCGCGCCTGGGCCGCGCACTCCGCCGCGTGCCGGACGTTGACCAGGGGCACCGTGAGCGAACGCCAGCCGTGCTCACCGTCCGCGTGCAGCAGCGCCACCTCCGAGTCATCCACCACCACGCCATCGCGGTACCACTCGAAGATGCGCCCCACGCCCACCACGCCGTGCAGGGCCAGCTCCGCCGCGCGCAGGGCCCCCATGCTGCCGCCCCCGAAGACGGCCACGCCCGCCTCCAGCGCCGCCAGCAGCTCGTGGTGCCACACCGAGGGCTGGGCCTCGAAGACGCCATCCACCAGGGCGATGGCCCGGGGCCGCAGCCGCAGCGCGCGCCACACGTCCCCCTGCCTCGCGGGCGGCAGCACCGTGCAGGGCGCCAGCCGCTTCGCTTCGGCCTCCGGGAGAGAGGGCCCCAGGAAGACCACGAGCTGGTCCGCGCGCCGCTTCATAGGAGCTCCGAGATGCGCATGCCCGGCACCACGACCTTCTGGACGTGAAGGCCCTCCACCGGGGACGACAACGCCACCGCCGCCGCTCGCTTGAAGCCCGCGCGCCGGAGCAACGCCAGCACCTGGCGCACCTGCCCCGCCGCGGCGCCCTTCGCCTTCGCCCCCAGGTCGGGCATGTCCGCGGCGCGCCGCCGGGGGCGGGCCTGGGCACAGGCCTCCGCGAAGCCCCGCGCCGCCTCCCGGTCCGCGGCGGCCACGTCCTCGCGAGCGCCGTGGATGTCCGTCAGCCGCGACTGCGCCGCCTCCAGCAGGGCCTTCAGCAAGGCCGCCTCGCGCGTCAACGCGCACGCATAACCCGCGGTGAGGGGCACCGGGCCCTCCTCCAGGTCCACCAGCACCGCCGCGCCCACCGGCAGCCCCACCGCGCCCCGCGTGCGCGCGGCGGGCGTGGCGTCGAAGAGGTACACGCCAAAGCCCCGCTCGCGCAGCGGGCCAGCCAGGGCCTCCACGGCGGGCGCGAGCTCGCGCAGCTCGGGCGTTCGCAGCAGCCGGCGCTGGACGACCTCTTCCGTCCACCCTTCGGGCATCATCCGCGCGAGCTGGTCCCGCTCCGTCGCCTCCAGCAGCGCGTGCAGCAGGGCCCGCCGCGCGTCCGGGTGCGCGCCGGAGCCGTTGCTCGTCCACGCCACCGCCACCGGCCCCACCCCGGCGCTCCCGGCGGGAGGCACGTGCACGCCCTGCGCGGGCACCCACACCGGCGCACCGGAGTACAGCTCCCGCGCCTCGCGCCAGGCACAGCGCACATGCGGGCTCCACAAGCGCGGCGCCACCAGCGCCCCCGCCGAGCCCAGTTCATCCGCGCCCCACAGCTCGCCCAGGTGGCCCTCCAGCTCCGCGCGCGAGCCCCACACGAAGGCGTCCAGCACCACCGTCTCCGCCGCCCACAGCTCCGCCGTCTCCAGCAGCGCGCCCCAGGCCGCGTCGTCGTAGGAGAGGCCCTTGCCGTTGCACACCTGGAGGACGTGGCCTCCCGGCCGCACCGCGCACGCCACCTCCACGCCGGTCCGGTCCAACCCCGTGACGCGCGCCACCCGCGTCACGCCCATCGCCTGGGCCAATCGTTGTTGAAAACGCCGCGAAGACAGCTCGTCCGTGGGAGCCTGCACGGGCGCGGACCTTAGCCTGAACGCATGTCGGAGGGTGCTCACTCCCACGCGCAGTGGTACTCGCAGTGCGGTGCGCCCCGGGCGCGGCACATGGGGTGGGTGACGCGCACGGCGCGGCCGCCACACAGCTCGATGGCGCGCTCGTGCCAGCCGATGATGGTCAGACAGTCCGGCTCGGTGACGTTCTCCGCGCCGAAGGTCCGCAGCACCGCCGCACATGGGCCTGTCTGCTCATAGGTGCGCGAGCCCACCGCGTAATAGAAGCGGTAGATTTTCGGCGCCTGGCTCAGCAGGAAGTGCGGTTCGCCTGCCTTGACGAAGACGTGCTGCGGGCCGCGCAGCGCCTCGTGGGCGGAAGCGCGCCCCATCTCCAGGAAGGCCCGGTCCTTGTCCTCGGGCGACATCACCCCCGCGATGGCCGCGTCCAACCGCAGGTTCAGCTCCAGGGGGTACCAGCCGACGGGGAGCAGCATCTTCCGCAGCAGCGCCTGGTCCTCCGCGGGCAACCGCCGCAGCACCGCGTCCACCCCGACCTGCCCACCGTGCTGGCGCAGCATGTTGAGCCGCGAAATGAGCACGCCGCCCTTGATGCGTGAGCCAGTTCCTTGGGTCAACATGCCCCCGTCCCAGGTAACAACCGCCCACCCATTGTCCCCGCGTGCCCTACCCACCATCAACCCTGGAAGGCATGTTTCCTGGATTGATAACTTGAAATCCAAGGACAACCGGAAATCATTGTCGAAAATCGGCCGAAATTAACCTTTATCTCCGTCCGGGGTTGGAGCCACGTGAGCATCAGGGAGACAGGCGGCCGGGTGGTGTCCCTCCCCGCGCGCATGGCCCGGGCGGGTCTGGAGCGCGCGCCGGACGAGGCGCTCTGCCGCGCCTTCCTGGAGGGTGAGCCGGCGGCCTTCGAGGTGCTGGTGACGCGGCACCGCTCGCTCGTCTTCTCGCTGGTGCGCCGCTACGTGACGCGCCCGGAGGACGCGGCGGACCTGGTGCAGAGCGCCTTCCTGCGCGCGCTGGAGGCCTCGCGCCGCGTCTTCGCGCGCTTCACGCCGTCGGGGCCGGCGCCCTTCCGGGCCTGGCTGGTGCGCATCGCGCTCAACCTGGCGAAGAACCACGTCCGTCAGGGCCAGCGGTGGCGCCCGATGCTGGTGGCCTCCGGGCCGGACGACGTGGTGGAGGATTCGTCGGAGTCCGCGCAAGAGCGGCTGGAGCGGGCCGAGCGCGAGCGGCAGGTGCGCGCCGAGGTGCTCGCCCTGCCCCGCCGCCAGCGCGAGGTGCTGACGCTGCGCGTGGACGGCGGGCTGGCGTTCAAGGACATCGCCGAGACGCTCGGCATCACGGAGAACAACGCGAAGGTGCAATTCCACCATGCGATGAAGCGCCTCAAGGCGCGGGTGGGCGCGCCCGAGGAGAAGCACTGATGACTGCGTGCCCTGACCAGGAGCAGCGGCTGGACCTGCACGCCGCGGGGGCGTTGGAGGACGACGAGGCGCTCGGACTCATTCAGCACCTGGAGGGCTGCGAGGGGTGCCGGCAGGCGCTCGCGTCCTCCAGGGAGCTGCTCTCGCTGGTGGCGCTGCCCGCGCTGTCGCCCCAGGAGAAGACAGAGCTCCAGGAGCTGCCCCGGCGCACGCTGTCGGAGTGGCGGCGCGGCGCCCGGCGCCAGGGCCTGGGCTTGAAGACGATGGGCGCGCTGGTGGCCACCGCCGCGGCGGTGACGGTGGTGCTGCTGGTGCCCGGCGCATGGCGGCTGCCAGGCCTGGGACTGGAGACGCCCGTGACGGCGACGGCGGCGCCCGCCGCCCACGTCGAGGAGCTGGACGCGGAGACGATGGCCGCCATCGAGGCGTGGGCGGGGCTGGAGCCGCTGGACGCGGTCCTGCTCGAGGACTCCGCCGGCTGGGACGATGACATCGACTTCGACGTGGGAGAGACGCTGTGAGGACGACGGTGCGGACGCGGATGGCGATGATGATGCTGGCCCTGCTGCCCTGGGTGGCGGTGGCCGCGCCCACCGGGCGGGAGGCCCGCTTCGAGGAGCGGCTGGAGCGCGCGGAGCAGCGGCATCGGCTGCGGCAGGTGCTGGAGCTGTCGGAGGTCTTGGGGCTGGACAACGCGCAGGCGCTGAAGCTGGAAGAGACGCTGCAGCGCTTCGACGAGCGCCGGCGTCCGCTGCGCAAGCAGGTGCGTGAAGCAGCGCGCCTCCTCCACCGGGCATCGCGAGGCGACAGTGAGGCCCTGGCGCAGGTGGACGCGGCGGCGCTGGGGGCCTTCGAGGCACGCGAGCGCATCGCGTCGCTCGACAAGGAGCTGTACCTGACGCTGGCGAAGACGCTGCCTCTGGAGAAGCGCGCCCAGCTCGCGCTCACCCTGGCGCGCGGTGAGGGCCGCCAGAAGATGAAGCGAGCGCCCGGGAAGGATTAGCACCGCGGCCGGGGAGGACCGGGCACCCCGCCCGGCGGACCCCGCCGTGCCGTGGCTACCGTCAGGGAGGCAGCGGCGCGCACCGCGCCGCCACCGAGGAGGCTTCCTTGCGGCTGCTCACCCGAATCGCCCCATCGCTGCTGGCGCTGGCTTTCGCCGCGTGCTCCAGCATCGACGTGAACACCCACTATGACCCCTCCGCCACGCAGGCGCTGGAAGGGTTCCGCACCTATGCCTGGCTCCCGCAGCCCACGGGCAAGGACGCCCGCGTCTACAACCCCATCGTCGGCGCGCGCGTCGAGCAGACGGTGGACCGCTACCTGCAGGCGCGCGGCTACCAGAAGGTGGAGTCCACCGCCAACCCGGACTTCCTCATCGGCTGGCACGGCGCCATCCACAACGCGCTGAAGGCGGAGACGGTGGACGCCTACTACGGCTACCCCTGGGGCGGCCCCTTCACGGACCCCTTCTTCGCGGGCGGCGCCGTCACCATGCCGCAGACGGAGCTGCGGGAGTACGAGGAGGGCTCGCTCATCCTCGACATCGTCGACCCGCGGTCCAGGCAGCTCGTCTGGCGCGGCACGGCCCAGGCGGAGCTGGACGAGAACGCCAGCACGGCGCAGCAGCAGCAGCGGCTGGAGGAGTCCGTGAAGGACGTGCTGGAGCGCTTCCCGCCCAAGGCGAAGTAGAGGCCCTGCACGCGCACCGACCTCGCGGTGACGCGCTCCGCGAGGCCAGGCGTCAAGGGGCTGGCTGCTCGGCGACCGTGCCCTCCTCCACTGCGCGGGACACGCGCTGGGACTCGGGGACGATGAGCGGCCGCTCCAGGCGCTCCCGCTCCCAGCCGCCCAGGTCCGCGCAGGCCTCATAGGTGCTCTGGAGGAAGTCGAGCAGGTACGCCTTCGGGTCCTCCGCGCGCCGCACGTCGTCGTAGGACAGCAGGTACTCCTTGATGTTGGCGTCGTACCGGGCCTTGGCCGGGCGCACGCGGGCGCGCGCGAAGCCCTCCGGCGCTGGGGCCGCATAGCTGTAGAAGGCCGCGCCGCCCGTGGCCTGCATGCCGGGCCAGAAGCCCGCGCTGCTGACCTCCTCGCAGTACGCCTCCTGGGTGATGGGGTCCGCCCCGGGACGGTCCGGCGCGGGACGGCCGGAGAAGCGCGTCACCGCCAGGTCGAAGCTTCCCCAGAAGAAGTGCACCGGGCTGCACTTGCCGGTGAAGCGCGCGCGGAAGTCCTCGAAGACGAGCGTGGCCTGCAGCAGCGCCCGCCACCAGCGCTCCACGGCTTCACCGTCATAGCTGGCGTGGTGCCAGTCCTCACCGAAGGGCGTGGTGTCGTCGGGAATCTCGACGGGCTGCTCCCAGATACGCGCCTCGATGCCCATGGAGCGCAGCGTCGCCATGAAGTCCCGGTAGAACTCCGCGACAGGCCGGGGCTCCAGCGCCATCACCCGGGAGGTCCCACGGTTGGCGTGCACGTGCAACTCGTGCGAGCGGAAGTCGAAGTCCACCTCGAAGGCGCCAGCTCCGAAGGGGATGAGCCCCGTCGTCATGCCCCGCGCCGTCACGCGGAACGCGACGTTCCACCAGTGGTTCTGCGGCGGCGTCAGCGCCAGCTTCACCTTTCCGACGACCTGCGTGTACCGGTGCAGCGTGGAGTAGGTGTCCTGCCACGCCTCCAGCGGCAGCGGCGGCCACGCCGTGTCCCGGGTGTCCATGGGGCCTCCCTTCAAGCCGAGTCGGCATTCAGGGTGAGCCCCCACCGGCGCCCATGCCAGGGCGCCAGCCAGGGCCGCATGCCACCAGGGCGGGGACCAGAGGGCCAGCCCCCACGCGCCCTCTCAGGGACTACGGCTGCGCGAGCGCGCTGTCGATGGCCGCCTTCAGCTCGGCGCTGTCCGGCGTCACCGCGCTGGGGAATCCGGCCTTCACCTGACCGTCCTTGCCCACCACGTACTTGTGGAAGTTCCACTTGGGCGCGGGGTGGTGCCGCGACAGGAACGCGTAGACGGGCGCCTGGCCGTCCCCCTTCGTCTTCACCTTCTCGAACATGGGGAAGGTGACCTTGAAACGCAGCTCGCAGAACTTCTTGATGTCCTCCGACGAGCCCGGCTCCTGGCCGCCGAAGTCATTGGACGGGAAGCCCACCACCACCAGGCCCTTGTCCTTGTATTCCTGGTGGAGCTTCTCCAGGCCGGCGTACTGCGGCGTGTAGCCACACTCCGACGCGGTGTTCACCACCAGGACGACCTTGCCCTGGTAGCCGGACAGCTTCTCCGGCTTGCCATCAAGCCGGTTCGCGGAGAGGTCATGGAAGGACATGGGCTTCTTCTCGCTCGTGGGTTCGGACTTCGCGGGGACAGGCTTCGGCGCCGCGGCCAGCGCCGGGGAGAGGACCAGCGCCGAGGCCAGGGTCAACAAGGGGAGGGTTTTCATGCCGCTCCCCAGGATGCCTCAGTCGCCCCCTCGTTTCACGCACGCCGCGCCGCGGCACGCGAGCGAGTGTCCTCGCCCGAAAAGAGCGACTTGAGCACCCGGCCGGTGGGCGTCTTCTGCTTCGCCACCTCGCGAGGCGTGCCCTCCGCGACGAGGTGGCCCCCCGCTTCACCACCGTCAGGCCCCAGCTCCACCACATGGTCCGCCGCGCCAATCACGGACGGGTGATGCTCGATGACCACCAACGTGTCGCCGCGGTCCACCAGCCGGCCCATGAAGGTGATGAGCTTCTCCACGTCGCCCAGGTGCAGGCCGGTGGTGGGCTCGTCCAGCACGTACAGCGTGGGCTCGTGCCGGGCGGAGGCCGTCAGCTCGGCCGCCAGCTTCAAGCGCTGGGCCTCGCCGCCAGACAGGGTGTTGGAGCCCTGCCCGAGCTGGAGGTAGCCCACCCCCAGGTCGGCCAGGCACTCCAGCGGCGCGGCCACGCGGGGCAGCGCCTTGAAGACGTCCTTGGCCTCGTCGGCGGACAGGCGCAGCACGTCGCCGATGGTGAGCCCGTGGTAGCGCACCTCCAGCGTGGCCGCGTCGAAGCGCGCGCCGTTGCAGGCCTCGCACGGCGTCACCACGTCCGGGAGGAAGGACATCTCATGGGAGATGGCGCCCTGCCCATCGCACGCGGTGCACCGGCCGCCGCTGGCCGAGTTGAAGGAGAAGCGCGTGGGCGAGAAGCCCTTGATTTTCGCCTCGGGCGTGGCCGCGAACACGCGGCGCAGCTCGTCCCAGATGCCCAGGAACGTCGCCGGCACCGAGCGCGGCGTGCGGCCGATGGGCGACTGGTCCACCGACAGCACGCGCTTCACCGCCTCCGCCCCGTGCAGCGAGGCGAAGGGGCCGGGCTTCGCCGTGACGCGGTCCAGCTTCTCGCGCAGCGCCGGGTACAGCACCTGGCGAATCAGCGTGCTCTTCCCGGAGCCCGACACGCCAGACACCACGTTGAGCCGTCCCACCGGCAGCCGCAGGTCCACGCGCTTCAAGTTGTTGGCCCGCGCGCCCTTGAGCTCAATCCACTGCTTCGCCTCGCCCCGGCCCGAGGGAGGCCGCACCTGCGCCTCCTTCAACGCGCGCGCGGTGGGCGAGTCACTCTCCAGCACCACGTCCGGCGGCCCCTCCGCCAGGATGTGCCCGCCGCCCCGGCCGCCGGTGGGCCCCAAATCCAGCAGGTGGTCCGCCGCGCGGATGGTGTCCGAGTCATGCTCCACCACCAGCACCGTGGAGCCCGTGGCCACCAGGGCGCGCAGGTTGTCCAGCAGCCGGTGTGTGTCACGCGGGTGCAGGCCGATGGTGGGCTCGTCCAGCACGTACATGGCGCCGGTGAGGCCCGCGCCCAGCTGCGCCGACAGACGCAGCCGCTGCATCTCCCCGCCCGACAGCGTGGCGGCGTTGCGGTCCAGGGACAGGTAGCCCAGGCCCACGCGCTCCAGGAACTCCATGCGGCGCAGCAGCTCCTGACGGGACGGCTCGCCCAGGAGCGCCCGGTCTCCCTTGAACTTCCAGCCGCGCACCCGCGTCAGCGTGGACGCCACGGACGCCTGCACCACCTCGTGGTAGCGCGCGCCCTCCAGCCGCACGCCCCGGGGGACGGGGGCCAGCCGGCTGCCACCGCACGCGCGACACGGCGCGACCTCGCCCTCGGCCATCGCCTCGGCGCCGCCCTGGATTCCTGTGCCCTCGCACGACTCGCAGCGGCCCTGCTTCGTGTTGAAGGAGAACCAGCGCGGGTCCAGCTCCGGCACGGCGGCGGCGCACCTGGGGCAGGTGCGCTCGGTGGACAGCAGCGTCTCGCCCTTGCCGGCGTCCACCTTCACCGCGCCCTGGCCCCAGCCCAGCGCCTTCTCGAAGACGTCACGCTCCAGCTTCGACAGCCGGCCCTCGTACATGACGAGGTCGATGTCGTGCTCACGCGTCTTCGCCAGGCGCGGCGGGTCATCCGTGGGCGCGAGCTTCCCGTCGACGATGGCCCGCGAGATTCCCGCGCGCGCCGCCGCCGCGAAGACGTCCAGGTAGGTGCCCTTGCGCGAGCGCACCGCCGGCGCCAGCAGCGTGCCTTCGCCCTTCATCGCCGTGAGCTGCGCGAAGAGCGCGTCCGGCGACGTGGAGGTGATGGGCGAGTCGTCATTCGGGCAGTGCGGCTCGCCCAGCTTGGCGAACAGCAGGCGCAGGTAGTGGGCCACCTCAGTCACGGTGGCCACGGTGCTCGTGGCTCCCGCGCGCGAGGTGCGCTGCTCCAGCGCCACCGACGGCGGCAGCGAGCTGATGCGCTCCACGTCCGGCCGCGGCATGGAGGGCAGGAACTGCCGCGCGTACGGGCTCAGCGTCTCCAGGAAGCGGCGCTGGCCCTCCGCGAACACCACGTCGAAGACGAGCGAGCTCTTGCCCGAGCCGCTCGGCCCGGTGACGACGGTCATCTTCCCCAGCGGGATGCGGCACGACACGTCGTGGAGGTTGTGCTCGCGCGCGTGCTCCACCTCGATGGCGGGCACCTCGCCCTTGCCCGGCTTGCGCGGCTTCACCACGCGGCCCAGCGGCTTGCGCTCGCCCCGCAGCGCCTGGGCCGTGGCGCCCTCGCCGCGCGCCACGTCCTCCGGCGCCCCTTCGGCCACCAGCCGGCCACCGTCGCGCCCGCCCACCGGCCCCAGGTCGATGACCCAGTCCGAGGCCTTCATCACCGCCACGTCGTGGTCCACCACCAGCACGCTCGCGCCCAGGTCCACCAGCGCATGCAGCGCGGCGATGACGTGGCGCACGTCCTCCGCGTGCAGGCCGGCGCTGGGCTCGTCGATGAGGAACAGCGTGCCCCGCGCCTCGCTGGCCAGCGCCCGCGCCAGCTTCAAGCGCTGCGCCTCGCCGCCGGACAGCGTGGACAGCGGCTGCCCCAGCGGCAGGTAGCCCAGCCCCAGCCGCGCCACGGGGCCCAGCGTGCGCTTCAGCGCCGCGTCGCCGCCGAAGTGCTGGAGCACCTCGTCCACCGTCATCTCCAGCACCTGGGCCACGCTGAAGCCCTGGTGGCGGACGGCCAGGACCTCTTCCTTGAAGCGCCGGCCGCGGCACACCGCGCACAGCAGCGCCACGTCGGCGAGGAACTGCATCTCCACCGTCTCGTAGCCCTCGCCCGAGCAGGCCTCGCAGCGGCCCTTGTCGACGTTGAAGGAGAAGTGCGCCGCCGTGAGGCCGCGCACCTCCGCGTCTGGCTCGGAGGCGAAGCGCTCGCGCAG
Source organism: Myxococcus sp. AM010 (assembly GCF_013372585.1). Classification (NCBI taxonomy): domain Bacteria; kingdom Pseudomonadati; phylum Myxococcota; class Myxococcia; order Myxococcales; family Myxococcaceae; genus Myxococcus; species Myxococcus sp. AM010. Next base: position 5,297 of record NZ_JABXEO010000037.1, on the reverse strand, counting down.
CCGGTCCCACGCCTTGGTGTACGTGGCCGCGTTGCCGCGCGAGGTGCGCCCCAGCGGGGACTGGTCCACCAGGGTGACGGCCTCCACCGCCTCCATGCCCTCCACCTCGTCCACCGCGCCGGGCGCCTCCACGTCCTTCACACCCAGCCGCCGCGCCAGGTGCCGGTACAGCACCTCGTCCATCAGCGTGCTCTTCCCCGAGCCGCTGGGCCCCGTCACCGCGCACAGCACGCCCAGGGGCACCTCCACCGTGAGGTCCTTCAGGTTGTGCTCGCGGGCGCCCCGAATCACCAACGCGCCGGTGCGCGAGCGCGGCGTGCGCGGCGCTTCCTCCGCGCCCGCCAGCAGCCGCCCCGTGGGCAAATCGCGCTTCTTCGCCAGCGCCTCCGGCGTGCCGTCGAACACGAGCCGCCCGCCCTGCTTCCCCGCCCCGGGCCCCAGCTCCAGCACGCGGTGCGCCGAGCGGATGACCAGCGGGTCATGCTCGATGACCAGCGCGATGTTGCCCCGCTCCGCCAGCTCCGCCATGGCCTCCGTCAGCGGCGGCACGTCGCCCGGGTGCAGGCCCACGGTGGGCTCGTCCAGCACGAAGAGCGCGCCGGTGAGGGACGTGCCCAGCGCGGCCGTCAGGGACACGCGCTGCGCCTCGCCGCCCGACAGCGTGCGCGCGGGCCGGTCCAGCGTGAGATAGCCCAGGCCCACCCGCTGCAGGTAGCGCAGGCGGCCGGCCAGCTCGCGCCGCGCCAGCTCGCCCTGCCCCGTGGTGGTGCGCAGCGCGTCCAGCCTCGCCAGCGCGTCCGTCAGCTCCAGGTGGTGCCACGACGGCAGGTCCAACCCGCCCACGCGGTACGCACGCGCCTGGGCGTTGAGGCGCCCGCCGCCACAGCTCTCGCACAGCGTATAGGCGCGATAGCGCGCCAGCAGCACGCGCACGTGCATCTTGTACGTGCGGCCCTCCATCCACCGGAACCACGCGCGCACGCCCGGATAGGCGCGGCCCTCGTCGTAGTCGCCCTCGCCCTCCAGCACCGACTCGCGCTGCGCGGGCGTCAGCAGGCCCCAGGGCTTGTCCCACGCAATCCCCCGCGCCTTGCACCAGCGCTGGAGCATGCCGCGCTCCCACGTGGTGGACTGGCCGGACCAGGGACGGATGGCCCCCTGGGACAGGCTCAGCTCGGGGTTGGGGATCACCTTGCCCCAGTCGATGCCAATGGTGCGGCCAAAACCCCGGCACGCGGCGCACGCGCCCACCGGCGACTGGTAGCTGAAGAGGCCGGGCCGCGCGGCCTCGAACTCCCGCGCGCACTTCGGACACACCAGCCCACGCCGCAGCCGCTGGGGCACGCCCTGGCCGGGGACGAAGAGGTGCGCCTCGCCGTCCGCGCGGCTCCACGCGTCCTCCAGGGCCTGCGTCACGCGCGACAACTGCGCGCTCGTCAGCTTCACGCGGTCCACCACCACGCGCGCGACTCCGGCCGGGTCGGTCGCCTCGGCGGGACGGAGCGACTCCAGCGCCTTCACCTCGCCCTGCACCATCAGCCGGTGGTAGCCGTCCTTCAGCAGCCGGGCCCGCGCGTCCAGGAAGGCCGCCGTGTCGGGGATGCGCAGCGGGAAGGTGAGGATGGCCTGCGCGTCCGCGTGCTCGCGGATGGCCGCGGCCGCCGCCACCCGCGCGTCCGTCCGCACCGCCTCCACGCCGCAGGTGCCACAGACGGGCACGGCTTCACGGGTGAAGAGCGCGGACAGGTACGGCTCCACGTCCGCCAGCGTGGCCACCGTGGAGCGCGAGCTCTTCACGGGCGCGCGCCGGTCCACTGCCACGCCCGCGGCCACGGGCTCCAGCGCGTCCATGGGCGGCCGCTCCAGCCGCTCGAGGAACTGCCGGGCATACGGGCTGAAGCTCTCCACGAAGCGCCGCTGCCCCTCCGCATACAGGGTGTCGAGCGCCAGGCTCGACTTGCCGGCGCCAGAGACGCCGGTGACGCAGACGAACTCCCCTTCCGAGAGGTCGACCGACAGGTCCTTCAGGTTGTGCGTCCGCGCGCCAACGAGGTGAGTCTTGTGCATACGGGTGGCAGGTTTAACGACTGGACACTTCGCCGCCAATCACAACTGAGGGAGCACCCGCGGGGACTCGCCTCCCTGGCTGGCGGTGAAGCGGACGCCCGGGGCCAGCAGGCCCGCTCAGGCGTCCGTCCAGCGCACCCGCAGGGCGTACCCTGTCGCCTGCCGCTCCAGCACCTCCACCTGGGGCAACACCTTGGTGCGCAGCAGGACGCCCTCCACCACGCCGGCGACGAAGTCCGGCAGCGGGTCCGGGTCCACGACGCGGATGCGCCACTCCCCCGTCTGCACCGGCTCCAGCAGCATCTTCATGTCCTCACGCCCCGCCCGCAGATACGTGGGCAGTCGCGTCAGACACCGCTCCGTCCCCAGCAGGGGCGCGGCGGTGGCGAAGATGCGGCCCACCAGCGTCTGGGCGAACCCCTCCACGTAGCGGTGCCCCAGGGCGCGGTTGGCGGCCTCGGGCGGCAGCCCCACGCAGACATGGCGGCGGGCCACCCCCAGCGCCGCCCGCCACACCGCCAGCGGGTAGTACTCCTGCGACGCCTCCATGTCGTAGCCAATGTCTCTCAAGGACTGGGCGAAGGACCCCGTGGGCTTCAGCGCATGGACGAAGAGCCCTTCGAAGTTCCGCCGAGGCACCTGCACCGGCAACGGGGGTGGCTTCCGCGGCTCGATGGCCGTCTTGTCGTCCAAGCCCCGCCGTTCCATGAGTTCCCCCTGTCTCCACCGGTCCACCCCGGTCCTGAAGCCAGTGTAGCAGCCCGGGCGCTTCGTCACCTCCACGTCACACCGGCACGGCACCTTGCTTTTACAACAGCAGACGCCGTGTAACGATGAGCGTTCGTCGTCAAGAGGAGTCCCATGCGGGTCCTGATTGTCACCCAGGGGGGAGGGGCGGACCTGGCGCCAGTCGAGTCCTGGCTGCGAGCGCAGGGGCACACGGTGGTCACCGTGACGCGCGAGGCGGACGTGCCCGCCGCGTGGCGCAGCGGCACGTGCGCGCTGGTGATGGTGGATGCCCGGACGGACACCTCCCGCGTCCCGCTGGTGCGTGCGCTGCGCTGCCTGCCCGGTGGGGAGGAATCGGTGCTGCTGCTCCTGGGCCGCCGGGGCGCGCTGGGCTCACTGCGGCCCGCCCTGGACGCCGGCGCGGATGACTTGCTCGCGTGGCCCGCGGATGAGGAGGAGCTGGCGCTGCGGCTGGAGCTGGCCCGCCGCCGCTTCGTCCGGCGCGAGGGCCGCAAGGACCTGCCCTTCGGAGATGACCTGAAGGAGACGCTGCTGGCCGTCAGCCCCGTGCCCACGTCCATCACCACCATCACCGAAGGCCGCGTGGTGGCGGCCAACGAAGCCTACTTCGAGCTCTTCGGCTACACGCGCGAGGAGGTCATCGGGCGCACCACGGTGGAGCTGTCGCTGTGGGAGACGCCGGTGGACCGCTCGCAAATCGTGGAGAAGCTGCGCCGCCACGGCACGGTGCGCGGCGTGGACGCGCAGTACCGCACCCGCGAGGGCGAGCTGCGGCACACCTTGCTCTTCATGGGCCTGGTGCCCTACGGCGGCACGCCCCACATCATCGCCTTCTTCCCGGACATCACCCCGCTCAAGCGCGCGGAGGAGAGCCTGCGCCGCTCGGAGGTGAGCTTCCGCACCCTCATCGGCAGCCTGCCGGACCTGGTGGCCGTCTTCGACACCGGCGCGCGCGTGCGCTACGCCAACCTCAAGGTCGCCACCGCCCTGGGCTATGAGAGCGTGAACGAGCTGCTGGGCAAGCACATCTCCGACATCATCCCGAAGGACGACTTCGCCAGCGCCGACGCGCGCATGCACGAAGCCCTCCGCACCGGCCGCGCGGCCCTCCAGGAGCGGCGGCTCGTCAAGCGCGACGGCAGCGTGCTCCACGTGGAGTCCACCACCTTCCCCCTGCCCTTCGACGGCGAGGACTCCATCGTCTCCGTCTCCCACGACTTGACGGAGCGCTACCAGATGCAGGCGCGGCTGATGCTCGCGCAGCGCATGGCCTCCGTCGGCACGCTGGCCGCGGGCGTGGCGCACGAAATCAACAACCCCCTGGCCTACCTCACCGCCAACCTGGCCTTCGCGCGCGAGGAGCTCGCCAGCGTGCTGCCCACCGGCACCCGGAGCGTGGAGCCGCGCCTGGCGGAGGCGGTGGCCAGCGCCCAGGCCGCGCTCGCCGAGGCCCAGCAGGGCGCCGACCGGGTGCGCAGCATCGTCCGGGACTTGAAGACGTTCAGCCGGGTGGACTCAGCGGAGAGCGCGGAAGTGGACGTCCGGCAGGTGCTGGAGTCCACGCTGAACCTGGCCACCACGGAGATTCGCCACCGCGCCCGCCTGGTGAAGCAGCTCGACGCGGTCCCCACCGTGGTCGGCAACGAGTCACGGCTGGGACAGGTGTTCCTCAACCTGCTGGTGAACGCCGCCCAGGCCATTCCCTCCGGGGCGCCGGAGCGCCATGAAATCCGCGTCGTCACCCGCCATTCGGGGAGCGGCCGCGTCTGCGTGGAGGTGTCGGACACGGGCGCCGGTATCGCCAAGGAACACCTGCCGCGCCTGTTCGACCCTTTCTTCACCACCAAGGAGCCCGGCGTGGGCACCGGACTGGGCCTGTCCATCTGCCACAGCCTGGTGACGGCCCTGGGTGGGGAAATCCACGTGACGAGCGAGCCGGGCAAGGGCTCCACCTTCCAGGTGCTCCTGCCCCCCTCGCGGCGGGTGGCGGAGCGCCCACCGCCCGCGCCGCAGCCCGCTCCCGCGGAGAAGCGGGGCCGGCTGCTGGTGGTGGACGATGAGCCGCTCGTCTGCACGGCCCTGGGGCGCACGCTGCGTCCACACCATGACGTCACCCTCTCCACCCGGGCCCAGGAGGCCTTGGAGCGCATCGAGGCCGGCGAGCGCTTCGACGTCGTCTTCTGTGACCTGATGATGCCGGGCATGAGCGGAATGGACTTCTACTCCGCCCTCCAGGCCCGCCACCCCGAGCAGGCCCAGCGGGTCATCTTCCTCACCGGCGGCGCGGTGACGCCTCAGGCCCGCGCCTTCCTGGAGTCGGTGCCAAGCCCTCATCTGGAAAAGCCCTTCGCTGGCAGGGAACTCCTCTCCCTGATCCAGGAACGGCTCGCGCACGCATAGCGAATTGTCAGCCTGTGGAAGATTTGGACAGGCCGCCCCACCCCCTGCCCCTATCCCTCACTCTTATACACCTCTCCGAG
>NZ_JABXEO010000036.1:0-73936 GCF_013372585.1 Myxococcus sp. AM010 | reverse complement strand
GGATTTGGGCTTGGGCGCTGACAAGGGGCGGTGACCCTAGCGCACCGAATCGCGCCACGCGAAGAACGGGGGGCTCTTCAGGGCCCGCCTTCCCGGCATAGAGTGGACGGAAGGGGAGAACCGATGACAATCCGCTTCCGGCGCCGCCGGCTGCTGGGAGGAGGACTGGCTGCGTTGCTCGTGGGGGGCGCGGTGGCCTTTGCCTCCTGGGACGTCTGCCTTTCCGCCTGGGTCCTGCGAGGAGTGAAGGTGCCGAGCTGTCCCGACGGACAGTTCCGCCAGGTGGTGGAGGTCCATGGCTCCGGCCTGGCGCGCGGCGACACGGGGCAGGTGTTCGTCGTGACGCACGCGCTGGCGCCGCACCCGGAATCCGGCCAGATGATGAAGGCCCCGGTGACGAAGGCCACGGCCGCCATGTTCCTGGTGGACGGGGCGGGGAAGGAGACGCCGCTTCCCCTGGCCCAGGAGACGGACTGGACGCGCACCCAGGACGACCGGGGGCTGTCGGCCCGCGTGGTGGTGCCGGAGGTGCCGGACGGTGACTACCAGCTCCGGGCCCGCGTCACCTCGCCGCTGGGCACGGACACCGTGGATGCGCCGCTGCCGCTGTACGCCAATGCCCTGGCGCATGTGCTGACGGACCGGCCCCTGTACGAGCCGGGCCACGAGGTCCTCTTCCGCGCGGTGGTGCTGAGGGCCAAGGACCTGGCGCCGCTGGATGGGCGGCCGGGGACGTGGGTGGTGCGGGATTCCACCGGAGAGGTGGTGCTGGAGGAGCGCGCGCCGGCCGGGCCCTGGGGCGTGGTGGCCGGGCGCTTCCCGCTGGACCGCGGCGCGCCGCAAGGGACGTGGACGGTGAACTGGGTGAGCGGCGGGGCGCAGGCCTCGGCGTCCTTCGAGGTGAAGCCCTTCACCCTGCCGCGCTTCCGCGTGGAGGCGCGCAGCGCCCGGCCCTTCTGGCGCGCGGACGAGGTGCCGGTGGTGGATGGGCAGGTGACGTATGCCTCGGGCGCGCCGGTGGCCGCCGTCGAGGTGAGCCTGACGTGGGATGTCCAGGGTGACTGGCCCGCGCCGACGGAGTGGCAAACGGGAGGCCTGCCGGACCGCGCGCGCACCGACGCCGCGGGGCGCTTCCGCCTGTCGCTGCCGCGCGTGCCCATGGACCTGCGCGGGCAGGCGCGGCTCGTGGCGCGGCTGGTGGCGCGGGACGCGGCGGGAGACCGCATCGAAGGCGGCGTGTCGCTGCTGCTGGCCGAGGACGCGCTGCAGGTGTCGGCGGTGACGGAGGTGGAGGGCGGCCTGGCGCCGGGCTTCAACAACCGCGTCTATGTGCGCGCGACGACGGCCGCGGGGCAGGTGCTGCCGGGCACGGAGCTGACGGTGAAGCGCGCCTGGGACCCGCGGGACGAAGGCGTGCGCGCGGTGACGGACGAGGACGGCGTGGCCGTCTTCCAGCTGGACCCCGGGCCGCCCGTCAACGTCGTGGTGCCGCCCATGCCCGTGCGTCCGCCGCCGCCCGAGCCCACGGTGCGGCTGGGCCAGACGCGCAGCCTGCTGGCGCCGGGGATGGAGGCCTCGCTGGAGGACCTGCTCGCGCTGGAGAAGGCGTTGCCCGCGCTCGTGCCCTGTGCGCGCTTCGTGACGCGCGAGCAGGGCGAGCTGGATGTCGAGCTCGGCCTGCGCGTGAGTGCCTCGGGCGCGGTGCTGGACGTGGTGACGGGGGCGTCGCCGCTGCCCGCCTGCGTGGCCTCCGTGCTGCGTTCGCGCACGCTGCCCGCCGGGCGCGAGCGGGTCCTCCAGGTGGACCTGAGCGTGCGCGACCCGGGCCTGCCGGAGTTGGAGTTGGAGGTGGATTCGGCCCATGGCGCCCCTGAGTCGCTGGTGGCCGCGCTGGCGGACGCGGCCCGCGATGCGCGCGCGTGTCTGCCGCGGGACCTGAGCATGGAAGCCCCGCTGCCCGCGGCCTTGAGCTGGCGGCTGGGGAAGCGGGGCCTGGAGTCGCTGACCTGGGTGACGCTGCCGAAGCAGTCGGGCGCGCTGGCCGCGTCAGCCCTGCCCTGCATCCAGGAGCGCTTCGCGCGCGTCCGGCTGTCCGATGCGGCGCGGACGGAGGATGCCCTGGGCGTGGCGCACCTCACCGCCCAGCCATCCGCCGGAATGGGGCGCCAGGGCGTCGCCCAGGCCACCACCTTCCTGGGCTACGAGCTGAAGGTGAGCGGCACCCAGGGGGGAGAGGCCGTGGGCGAGACGAAGCTGGTGCTGCGTCCGGCGGAGGTGCCACCCACGCGCCTGCGCGCCACGCCCGTGCTGGCGCGCGGCGGCGAGGAGGTCCGCATCGAGCTGCTGCGCGGTCCCCGGTTCGCGGGCCCGCTGCCCGACACCCTGGCGCTCCAGGCGGGCAACCAACGGCTGGAAGCGAAGGTGGACAAGGCGACGCGCTCGGTCCGCTTCAAGCTGCCCGAGGACTTCGAGGGCTGGGCGATGACGGCCTGGGAAGGCGCGCAGGGCCGGGTGTACGTGGCGCCGCGCGCGCAGCTCTCCGTGGAGGTGACGCCGGACAAGCCGCGCTACGCCCCCGGCGAGCTGGCCCGGCTCCAGCTGCGGACGCGGGTGGATGGCCAGGACGGACCGGCGGCGGTGGGGCTCTTCGGCGTGGATGAGACGCTGGCGCAGCTGGCGCCGCTGCCAGGGCCGGACGCGCTGGGACAGCTGCGGCCCGTGCCCACGGTGTCCTCGCCGGCCTTTGGTGTCCTGGACGGCCAGGCGCTGGCCATGGGCCGCATCCGCGGGGCCAACGCGGCGTCGGCGGCGGTGCTGCGGGTGAGCGACGTGCCTCGGCGCGAGCACACGGAGCCCCGCGTGACGGTGAACGCCGTGACGGCCTTCGAGCCGGAGTCGGAGCTGACCGAGCCCTTCTACACCGTGCTGGGGGAGCTGCACGCGCAGGTGCGCGCCTGGGAGGAGAAGGCCCCCGAGGGGCAGACGCTGGACCCGGCGGGCATGGCCCGGTTGTGGGAGGGCGCGCTGGCGGCGTGTGAGCAGCGAGGTGACAAGGTGACGGATGCCTTTGGCCGCCAACTGAAGCTGTCGCGGCTGCCCGTGGACCTGCTGGCCCTCACCGACCCTCGGGCGGTGGTGTCCAGCGGCACGCGGCTGCCGGAGGACGTGGAGAACTGGAACGCTTGGGTTGCCCGGGAGGCGCCATGAATCGCTCGTTCTTCGCCGGGGTGGGCTGCTCCCTGGCGACCCTGGTGGGGTTGGTGATGTTCGTGGCGCTCTTCGGTGACAACGTGCGGCGCCTGTTCGGCGCTTCGGCGGAAGCGCTGGCGGGTGAGCCCGCGCCTCAGGCGACAAAGAGTCTCCGCGCCTTTGGACAGAGCTCCGCGTACGACGGCGAGCAGGAGGTGATGGCCGACGCTCCGGTCATGGCGGGGGCGCCGATGGCGCTGGAGGAGATGCCCGCGTTCGCGAACAAGCCCCGCGGCGCCCTCTTCGGGCTGGCCGCCGAGGGCTCGTCGAAGGGCGGGGGCGGCGCGGAGGCGGACGCCACGCCCAGCCGCGCCTGGTTCCCGGAGACGTTCCTCTTCGAGCCCCTGGTGGTGACGGACGCGTCCGGCGTGGCGACGGTGCCGGTGCGCGTGCCGGACCGCCTCACGCAGTGGCGGGTGCTGGCGCTGGCGCACTCGCGCTCGGGCGCGCAGTCCGGCACGGTGACGTCCTTCACGGGCACGCTGCCCACGTACGTGGACCCGGTGCTGCCGGCCTTCCTGCGCGTGGGCGACGCCGTGCGGATGCCGGTGCAGGTGATGAACACCACGGACGCGGCGGTGGAGGCGTCCTTGAAGGTGGAGGTGCCGGGCGCGCTGGTGGAGGGCGGCAGCCGCACCGTGCGCGTTCCGGCGCGCGGCAGCGTGGTGGAGTACGTCACGGTGCGGGTGGCCATGCCGGGGCAGGTGGCGGTGCGCGCGGCGCTGGGCGCCACCGACGCGGTGGTGCGGGACTTCCCCGTGTGGTCCACGGGGCGACCGGTGATGGAGACGCGCGGTGGCACGCTGGCGGCGCCGCGCTCGCTGTCGCTCTCCGGGGCGGTGGACGCGCAGCCAGGGAGCGAGCGCGTCCGGGTGCGGGTGTTCCCCGGCGGGCTGGGCGTGCTGCGCTCGGAGCTGCTGAACGCGAGCGCGCGCGAGGACGTGTCCGGCGTGGCCTATTCGCTGCTGCTGGCGGGCCGCGCGCCGCGGCTCCTGACCGCGCTGGGGGAGACGCGGTCCGCGGAGGCGCTGAAGGCGCTGAGCACGCCCGGGCAGCGGCTGAAGGCGCCCGTGCCTCCGGAGCCCGGCGAGGTGGACGTGGAGTCGGTGCGGACGGGGCTGATGCGGGCGACGCAGCGCGCGCTGCGGTGGAGCCGCGCGCCGGACGTGGCCACGGCGGCGCTGTTGGCGGAGGGCGCGTTGGCGCATCCGGACAACCCGGTGCTGGCCCGCCTGGGCGAGCGGCTGGCCGCGCAGGTGGCGGCGGCGCAGCTCCCGGACGGCACCTGTCAGGGCGGCTCCGGCTGGACGCTCCAGCGGCTGCTGGTGGCCACCGCGGACTGCACGCGCGCGGTGACCGCGGCGGCGGTGACGCCGGAGGGCAAGCGCCGCGCGGCCTTCTTCACCGCGCGGGCCTCGGGCGCGCTGGAGCGCAACCGGGCGCACGTCAAGGACGGCTACACGGCGGCGGCGCTGCTCGCGAGCGGCGCGGTGACGGGCTCGCTGCGCGACTCACTGCGCGAGCAGGTGCGGGACGCCGTGCAGCGGCGCGACGAGGGCGCCGCGTTCCTGCCGGTGGAGGAGGGCGTGGTGGACGCCGCGGGCGGCACGCCGACGGAGGCCGAGGCCACCGCGCTGGCCGTGCTGGCCCTGGAGGGCGACGCGAAGGCCCCCGTGGCGGACCTGGGCGCCGCGTTGCTCGCCAGCTACGAGCCAGTGAATGGCTGGGGAAACGGGCGCGCCAACCGCCTGGCGTTGCAGGCCGTGGTGTCCCTCTTCCGGGAACCGCTGCCCGCCCAGGTGCGGGTGGTGCTGGAGCGGGATGGCCAGGTCATCACCGAGGGCACCTTCGACGCCAAGGCCCTGCGCGAGGTGATGTCGCTGGAGGCGGCGGCGCCGGGCTCTGGCGGCGCGCATACCTGGACGGTGCGCGCGGAGCCCGCGGTGCCCGGGCTGGGCTACGCGCTGGCGTTGAGCGCCGCGGTGCCGTGGACGCAGCAGGCACAGGCAGGTCTGGAGCTGTCCGTGGAGGTGCCCTCGGACGCGAAGGTGGGGCAGCCGTCGGAGGTGACGCTCCAGGCGTCCACGCCGTCAGGCCTGCCGCTGGTGATTCGCCACGGGCTGCCCGCGGGCGTGCAGGTGGACACCGCCAGCCTGGAGGCGCTCGTGCAAGAAGGGAAGGTGGCGTCCTGGGAGAGCGAGGATGGCGCGGTGACGCTGCGGCTTCATCCCCGAGGGCCGGGCGAGCCCTTCCAGGCGCGCTTCCGCGTCATCCCGACGCTGGCGGGCACGCTCCAGGGAGGCGCGTCGTCGCTGATGGCCCTGTCGCGGCCTGACCTGGTGTCCTACGTACCCCCCGCTACGTGGGCCATCCGCTGAGGGGAAATCGCTGTCACTTCCTGCCCCCCGGGCCACTGCCCTGGCGCCGGGAGGCGCGTTATGTGTCGACTCGTGGTGACTTCACGGGCCTCCAGGAAATGTAGTCCGCGCTCCCAACTGGGCACCCACGCAGGGGATGCACAGGTTTCCCAGCAGCAACACGGAGTCGCAACCGCTCCCAGGGTTGTTTCGTCGTGGGTGGCAAGCATGGAGCTCGACGGCGCGGAGAGGGACGAGCTACAGCGGGCGCTGACCAGCGCGTTTGCCTCGGTGGAGCACCTCCGCCGGGTCGTGGCCGCCACCTGCCGCAGGGATTTGGAGGCGCTGGGCATCTCCGGCGGGCTGCGTGAGCGCGTCTTCACGCTCATCCACATGGCGGAGGCGGAGGGCTGGCTGCGCGAGTTGATTCGCGGCGCCTACCAGGCCCTGCCCCGGCACCCCCGCCTCCAACGCTTCGTGCAGGTGTACCTCGCGTCCGTCCAGCGCAGCATCCCCCGCGTCGGACTGGAGCGCATCTTCGGCAGCGGCCGGGCGGACGCCGAGCGCGAGCGCTGGCGCAAGCGCCTGACCTCCATCGAGCGGCAGGTGTGCCGCGTGGAGCCGGAGGTGGGCGCGGCGCTGGGCACGGGCTTCCTGGTGTCCCCCAACGTCGTGCTCACCAACTTCCACGTCATCGAGAACAGGCTGCTGGAGTCGCTGCGGGTGCGCTTCGGCCGCAAGGTCCTCCAGGACGGGACGCTGCTCCATCCGGGGACGGTGTACCGCGTGACGCGCTGTCTGGCGCGCAGTCCCTACAGCCCCGCGGACCTGATGCACCCGCGTCCGCGCGATGCCACGCCGGGCGAGCTGGACTACGCCTTCCTCGAGGTGGCGGGCGTGCCCGGCGAGGACCTGGTCGACGGGGAGCCCCGAGGCTGGCTGGCGCTGCCCGACTCGCGGGAGTCCTTCACGCCCGGCAGCCTGGTGCTCATCGTCCAGCACCCGGCGGGCCAGCCGATGAGCGTCGCGCTCGATGAGTTCCTGGGCGTCAACCCGGGCCGCACGCGCGTGGCGTACCGCGCGTGTACGGGGCCGGGCTCCTCGGGGGCCCCCTGCTTCACCCAGGACCTGCGGCTGGCAGCGCTGCACCACAGCGGCGGGCCTCGTGTCCCGTCCGCGTCGGTGGGACACAACGAGGGCATCCCCATCGACACCATCCGCGGCAGCCTGTCCGGGAGCATGTTGAACCAACTGGGCTGGGCGTAGGGCGCGAAGTGGAGGCATGGGGGGCGCCTGATACAGTCAGTGAATGCGCTTTGCTGGCACCCGTCCCGCCGTCACCCACTCCGCGTGGGGGCTCGTGCGTCTCCCGGCCCTGCTCCTGTTGCTCGCCCTTCCTTGGAGGGCCAGCGCCGAGCCCTCGCTGCGCGTGGCGGGTGCCTCCGCCAGCAACGAGGTGAAGCTGCGGACGGCGTCGGAGGACTTCCGGCACGTGCTGCGCGTGGACCTGCTGGGCGCGTCGGAGGGGGGCGGCGACGTGGCGGTGGCTGGCGGCGTGGTTCGCGGTGGCGACGGTGAGCTGCCCGGGGGCGTGACGGTGCTGGTGGATCCACTCCAGTCCCAGGACGGCGTGCAGGTGGCGTTGCAGGCCGTGGTGAAGGAAGCGGAGGCTGGGAGCGCCACGGTGCCCATCTCCACGCGGCGCCCCATTCACGTCGAGCTGACCGGGCGCCTGCCCGTCACGGGTGACTACACGGGCCACGTGGTGCTGGTGCACGCGCGAGGGCGGGAGACCACCGCGCTCATCGTCACGCGCGTGCAGGCGGTGCCCGCGGTGCAGTTCATCGCCACGTCGCCGGCGGTGACGTCCGCGGGCTGGGGCTGGGGCTCCATCGACGCCACCGTGCGGCTGCCGTTCAAGGAGACGGCGGGCGTGGGCGGCGTCGTGTCGGTGCCCCAGTTGCTGCAGCTTCAGCGCAAGGCGCCGGACATGGACTCGGCCCTCATCCAGCCGCGCTTCCAGGGCGTGCGCTTCGCGCTGGAGGGCGGGAAGCCGGATGGCGGCAACCTGGACATCACGTCCCTGGAAGGCGGCCTTCCCGTGAGCGCGCATGGGAGCGGCGCGCTGCTCTTGAGCCTGCGGGGCCTGGAAGGGCCGGGGGAGTACACCGGCACCGTGCGCCTGTCGGTGCGCTCGGGCCTGCCGGTGGAGCAGCCCTTCACCTTGTGGGTGAGCTCGCCCTGGCTTTGGGGCGCGTTGCTCATCGCGGCGGGGGCCGTGTCGTCGTTCGGCGTGCGCCTGTACTCGCAGCGCATCCGGCCCCGGACGCTGCGCTTGCAGCGGGTCATGGAGCTGCACCGCCGGCTCCAGGCCGTGGTGAGCGGGCAGGGGGCTCGGGCGCGCGAGGTGGGGCAGGTGATGCTGGGACAGGTGAACGGGCTCGCGTCGGAGATTCGCCGGCCGGTGCGAGGCATCCGCGTGGGCGACGAGGCGCTGACCGCGCTGGAGCCTCGCCTGCGCCTGTATGGCGCGTGGTGTGACACCTCACGCAAGCTGGATGTGCTCCCGGCGGAGCTGCGCCCGGAGCAGGCGAGCCAGTTGCTGGCGGAGGTGGAGGGCGCGCTGCGCGCGGAGGACAGCGCAACCGAGCGTCTGGACAGCCTCGCCGCCAAGGTGCGGGAGCTGGACGTGGACGGGCTGGCGCGGGCCGGGCTGGAGGCGCGGTTGCAGGACATCGACCGGCAGGCGCAGACGCTGGTGGACCAGCACGGTGGAGACTCGCTGGGCTTCCGGCTCAAGTTCGAGCTGATGTCCCCGCTGGAGTCCGTCCGGAAGCAGCTGGCCCAGGGCGCGCTGGACGCGGCCCGGCGACAGCTCGAATCCGCTCGCCGCTCCTACTTCGACATCCTGTGCGAGGAGCTGTCCGAATCCCTGGCGGCCCGCACGCCGCCGCGCGGCTTCACGGAGGAGGAGTGGGCCGCCCTGACCCAGCGCGTGAAGTCCCTGCTGGAGAGGGCCCGGGAGCGGGCCAACACCAGCGTGGATGATGCCGTCCGCATGTACCAGGGCGCGCACGCCGCCTATGTGCGCCAGCTCATCGAGGAGATGCGCGGCGCGGTGGACGAGGCGCGGCAGGTCAGCGAGTCCGACGCACAGACGCAGGCGCTCGAGGAAGTGGAGGCGCTCCTGGGCGAGGCCCAGGGCCTCCTGGTGACCGCGTCATCGCACGAGGCCGCGGTGAAGTATGGCGAGGCGCGCGTCCGGTTCGTCTCCGCCAGTCAGTCCCAGCGGACGGCGAGGAGCATCCTCCTGGAGTCCGCGTTGGGTGATGTGGGAGCGGGGGCGCCCTCCGTGCCTCCGCCCACCGCGCCCAGCGGCGGCAGCATCCCCGCGCTGCCGGAGGCGCCCGCGGGGGCGCCCGCGCTGGGCGACTTCGAGGGCATGCCGCTGCCATCGCCCCGTCACATGTGGCTGGTGGAGCTGGGCGTGCTGGCGCTGCTCACCACGGTGGCGGTGGGGCTGGGGCTTCAGTTGCTCAACGTCTTCTCGCCCACGTGGGGCGGCTTCGGCGCGGGCATGACGGCCTTCCTCTGGGGCTTCGGCCTGCACCAGGTGGGCAACGCCACCTTCGAGGGAATCACCGGGCTGCTGACGCGCGTGGAGCGGCCGGCCACGCCTCCGCCGGCCGCCTGAGCCGCGCGGACTACCGCTGCCGGTCCTGGATGGCCTTCGCGGCGATGCGGTCCACCACGCCCGGGGCCACCAGCTTGAGGAACTGGGCGACGCGGGCCTTGGTCGTCATGACCACCTCGCGCTCGCGCCGCTCCATGGCGCGCAGGATGATGGCCACGCAGGTGTCCACGTCCATGTTGCCCGCGCTCTCGTCGTGCTTGCTCTTCCGCACGGGCTGGCCGTCCGCGCCCAGCGCGCTGTCGCGGATGTTGGTGGCGACGAAGCCGGGGCACACCACCGTCACGTCCACGCCGGTGCCGCGCAGCTCGATGCGCAGCGAGTCGAAGAAGCCGTGCATGGCGTGCTTGCTGGCCGCGTAGCCGCTGCGGTTGGGCACGCCTGTCTTGCCCGTGAGGGACGACACCGCCACCACCAGCCCGCGCAGGGCCTTGAGGTGGGGCAGGGCGTGGTGGGTGCAGTACACCGCGCCCAGGTAGTTGATGCGCATCAGCCGGTCGAAGAGGGACAGGTCCTTCACCTCGTCCACGCGCGCGTCCATCGTCACGCCCGCGTTGTTGACGAGCACGTCGATGCCGCCGAACGCCTCCACCGCCCGCTCCACCAGGCGGCGGCAGGCCTCCGCGTCACCGACATCGGTGGGCACCACCACCGCGCGCCCGCCGGCTGACTCGCACCGGGCCTTCACTCGCTGGAGCGCTTCCTCGTTGCGCGCCGCCAGCACCAGGTTGGCGCCGCGTCCGGCCAGCACCACCGCCAGCGCCTCGCCGATGCCCGCCGAGGCGCCCGTGACGACCACCGTTTTTCCTCGCATGGCGGGCATTCTGGCCCCTCGCCGTCAGAGGGGCCCGGAAAAAATCCGACCACCGGGTGACACTTCAATTCGGGTCCGGTGTTTCGGTCGCGCCAACGTGTTTTCGCGACAGGAAAGACACCATGCCGTCCATCGCCGTTCTCGCCCAGGCGCACCCGGAGCAGCTGGGCTGGCTCAGCAGCAAGCTGCTGGGGGTGACGCTCACGTCCGCGGAGTGGGTGCTGTGGGTGCTGGTGTGTCTGTCGGTGCTCTCCATCGCCATCATGCTGGAGCGCACGGTGTACTTCGCTCGTCACCGGCTGCCGGACTCGGAGGCCCTGGCGGTGCGGCTGTCGCGCGGAGAGCTGGACGCGGTGAAGGCCGCCATCCAGGGGCGTCAGGGCATGGAGGCCGCCATCCTGCGCGAAGGGCTGGCGTGCGCCGACCAGGGCGCGGACACGGTGGAGCAGGTGATTGCCTCCACGCTGTCGCGTGAGCGCCCGCGCTACGAGCGCTTCCTGTCGTACCTGGGCACGCTGGGCAACAACGCGCCCTTCATCGGGCTGTTCGGCACGGTGCTGGGCATCATCAAGGCCTTCAACGACCTGGGGAAGATGAACGCCCAGGGCGGCGGCGGGGCCATGCAGCAGACCGTCATGGCGGGCATCTCCGAAGCGCTCGTCGCCACGGCCGTGGGGCTGGCGGTGGCGATCCCGGCGGTGGTGGCCTTCAACGTCTTCAGCCGGCAGCTCAAGACGCTCACCAGCCGCGCCAACGCCTTGGGCCACGCGCTGGTGGGCAGCCTCCGCGCGGAGGCCCGTTAGGCCATGGCGGGCGGCGCGCAGGACAACGACGACGAAATCACCGGCATCAACGTCACCCCGCTGGTGGACGTGGTGCTGGTGCTGCTCATCATCTTCATGGTGACGGCCAACTTCATCGTCCGGGAGACGGTGGAGGTGGACCTGCCCCGCGCCGCCAACGGCGGTGAGACGGTGCAGGGCCTGGTCAACGTGGTGCTGGACAAGGAGGGCAAGTTCTTCTTCGACGGCGCCGAGCTGACCGAGAAGCAGCTGGAGGCGAAGGTCGCCGAGGCGGTGGCCAAGGACAAGGACACGCGCGCCATCATCAGCGCCGACCAGTCGATACCCTACGGCCGCGTCATGCGGCTCATCGACGTGGTGAAGGGCCAGGGCATCGCGAAGTTCGCGCTCAACATCGAGAAGGACGTGGCCCCCGCGGCCACGCCCGCGGCGCCATGAGGCGAGGCGTCACTTCATGAGTCAGGCGGTCCTCGACAACAGTCCCACGACGCCCGCGCACGACCGCTCGCTGGCAGTGGTGGGCGTCTTCCTGCTCGTGTCGCTGGGGCTTCACGTCGGCGGCTTCTGGGCGCTGGGTGAGGGCGACTCGCGCTCGCGCCCCTTGCCCAGGCGCCCCGTGGAGATGGTGATGGTGGAGGTGGTGAGGCCGCCCCCGCCCCCTCCCGAGGCGCCGAAGCCGGAGGAGCCGCCCAGGCCGCCGCCCCCCAAGCCCAAGGTGGTGAAGCCGCCGCCGGTGAAGGTGGCCGAGGCCCCCAAGCCGCTACCGCCGCCGCCCGTGGACTTGCCGCCGCCGCCCAACGACACACCGCCCCCGGAGCCGCAGGCCAAGCCGCCGCCGCTCATCGTCGGCATGACGATGTCCTCCACCACCAGCGCGGGCTCGTTCGCCGCGCCCGTGGGCAACACCGCCTACGGCAGGACGGGCCCCACCGCGAAGGACCCCAAGGACGTGAAGGGGTACAGCGCGCCGAAGTACGCGCCCATCTACCAGGTGGACTCCGAGCCCACCGTGGCCTCTGAAGTGAAGATTCCCTACCCGGAGGAGGCGCGCCGCGCGGGCGTGGAGGGCACCGTGACGCTGTCCATCACCATCAGTCACGAGGGCAAGGTGACGGCGGTGAAGATTCTCAAGGGCCCCGGCTATGGCCTCAACGAGGCGGCGCGGGACGCCATCCGCCGCTTCCGCTTCAAGCCCGCAATCAAAGGCGGCGAGCCCGTCTCCACGGAGATGAAGTACTCGTACACCTTCCTGCTGGACTGACGCGGGGCGCCTACTGCGCGCCCAGCGCGCGGCGCATGATGTCGCGCAGCGCGCACAGGTCCTCCTCTGGCAGGCCGCAGATGGCGGCCGGCGGCTCGAAGATGCGCTCCAGCAGCCGCTCGCGCAGCGCCGCGCCGTCGTCCGTCAGCACCAGCATCTTCACCCGCCGGTCCTGTTCGGAGCTGCGGCGCACCACCAGTCCGCGCGCCTCCATCCGGTCCACCAGCCCCGTCACGTTGGACGCGTCGCACGACAGGTAGGCGGCCAGCGTGCTCATGGCCAGCGGCCCTTCCCCCAACTGCCGCAACACGTGCGCCTGCACCGGCGACAAGTCGAACTCCGCCGCCAGAGCGGGAAAGTTGCGCATGTGCGTGTGCATCAGCTCGAAGAGGAGGGTCCACGCCTGGCGTGGCAAGTCACCCCCAGGTCCGGCTTGCCCGAGCCCACTCCCCGGCTTCGTCTTCCGCTCCAGTTGCTCGCCGCTCCCGTTCATGCCCCTCATGTTATGTCACCTGAATCACCTAAACAATTGACTTCATCAACTATTGAGGGATACTACATTCCGGAGCTTCCAAATTCGGACGTCATGGACTATGGCTGCCGACCCGAGGCTCGAACCCGTAGAAAGTCCATCCCGGACGCAGTGGCCCCCCTCGGCGCGGGCCCTTGAGGAGGTAGAGGCGGTCATGAGTTCATTCCTGGCGCTGTCCCTGGCTGCCACCCTGGCCGCGGCACCGCCGCCTACGCTGACCCTGGAGGACGCGCTCAACCGCGCCCGCAAGGAGAACCTGGACCTCAAGGCCGCGCAGGCCCGCCTCGCGCAGGCGGACACCGCGTCGCGCAAGGCCTGGGCCGGCTACCTGCCCAACGTGACTGTCAACGGCGCCATCGTCCGCAACTCCGTCGAAGCGGTGATTCCGGCGGGTCCGCTCGCGCCCGTGGAAATCGTCATCCAGCCGCGGGTGCAGTTGCAGGCCCAGGGCCAGGTGCGGCAGGCCCTCATCGCCCCGCAGCTGTGGGCCGGCATCCAGGCCGCCTACAAGGCGGAGCGCGTGGCGGAGCTCAACGTGGAGCAGGCGCGGCGCGAAATCTTCTTCGGCGTGGCGCAGGCGTACTACGGCACCGTGGCGCAGGCGCAGGCCGTGGCGGTGCAGGAGCGGCTGGTGGAGCTCAACGGCGCGCGCGCCAAGGACACGCAGGTCCGCTTCGACGCGGGCACGGTGACGCGCGTGGCGCTGCTGCGCGCCGAGCAGGACCTGGCCCGCGCGGAGCAGGACCTCATCCGCGCGCGCAACGCGGAGGCGTCCGCCAAGCTGGTGCTGGCCACCCTGCTGGCGCTGGACGACCCGAACTTCGACGTGGCGCCGCCGCCGGAGCCCCAGGTGCCGGAGAAGACGGACACCGGCGTGCTCGTCGAGCGCTCGCTCGAGCAGCGCGCGGACGTCGCCGCGGCGCGTGAGTCCGTGGAGCTGGCGCAAATCAACAAGCGCGGCGTGTGGCTCAGCTACCTGCCCAACGTGCAGATCTCCGGCACCTACAACATCAGCAACGCGGCGGGCCTCGTGGGCTCCAACCGCATCTGGCTCATCACCCTGGGCGCCAGCTGGACGTTGTGGGACGGCGGCCTGCGTGAGGCCAACCTGCAGGAGGCCTCGGCCGTCATCGCGGAGAACCGGGCCCTGCAGCGCAAGGCGGAGCTCACCGCGCGCCAGGAAGTGAACACCGCGCAGCTCGACCTGGAGAGCGCCCTGGCCAACCGCCTCAAGGCCTCGCAGGCCGTGGAGCTGGCGCGCGAGTCCCAGCGCCTCACCGAGGTCGCCTTCAAGGAAGGCGTGGCCACATACCTGGAGGTCGCGGACGCGAACACCGCGCTGACGCAGGCGGAGATTGGCCTGGTGGGTGAGCGGCTGCAGGCCTCTCTCGCCGGCCTGCGCCTGCTGCGCGCGGTGGGCGTGTTCGGCGCCCGTCCCCTGACGGCGGACCTGAAGGTGGAGGACTCGGAGGCGCCGTTCCTCCAGCCGCTGCCGGAGCAGACGCAGCCGACGCAGGAAGGGCCGGCGGACGCTCCCCGGCAGCAGTAGCCCCGCCGCGCGGCATCCCGGCGCCCGCCAGGAAGGCGGGCGCCGAGCGCCGGTTGTGAGCGGCCTTCGCCGACCCCATCCTCGTTGAGAGAGGCATCACACCCTTTCCGAGGAGGACGTCATGGCGGAAGGACAGTGGGGCAACTGCAAGGGCTGCCGTTACTTCGCCAACCAGAACCCCCAGAGCGCTGGCGAGACGCACCGCTGCATGCAGCCGGAGCTGGCCGAGTTCGAGCTGAAGCTGTCCGGAGAGAGCGGCTGCAACGCCTACGAGGCGCGCACCGGCGTGGCCGCTCCGGCGTACGAAGCGCCCTCCCCTTCGCTGCACTGAAGCGCGAGCGGGCCCTCAGCGGCCCGGGGCCTCGCGGGTGAGCGGCACCACGGCCCCCGTCATCTTCGGGCCGGCGCCGTAGTAGATGCGCTCCAGGAGCCGCCGCTGGTGCACCAGCGGCGCGTCGAAGCGGTCCAACCGCATGCCCTTGTGGCTGTACGGCGTGTCCGCCACGGTGGTGATGAAACGCGCGTCGTCGCGCACCTCCCACCAGGTGAGCGCCATGGCCGCCCGCGCCGCCACCGGGAGCAGCGGGCGCAGCAGCGGCTGCTCGGTGCGCAGGAATGAGAAGACGTGCAGGCGCGTGGTGCGCGCCGTCTCCGGCACGAAGAAGATGTTCGCCCGGGTGATGAAGGGGCGCGGCGAGCCGTCCGGCGCCACCCAGCAAATGGTGTACTGGCTGCGCACCGGGTCGAAGCGCGTCACCCAGTCGTTCTGGAAGAGGTCGCCGTCCCGCACGCCCAGCACCGCCATGATGGGCGCGGGCCGCTGCGGGGCGCGGTAGTGCACCTCCGTGCGGTCCTCCAGGTTGCGCGCCTCGAACTCCACCCGGCCCGCGTTCGGGTCGTCCCACCCCAGCCGGGTGTGGACGTAGGGCGTATGCTCGTCCTCGCTGAAGTTGTCGAGCGACACGTGCAGCGGCGCCGCGAAGTGCGTGGAGAACGCGCCGCCAAAGACGTAGCCCTCATCGCCCATGTCGGGCATGGCCGAGAGCGGCGTGTCCCACTCGGCCAGCCAGAGGTAGCCGTAGCGCTCCACCACCTGGAAGCTCCGCGCGTCGCAGTGGCGCAGCTCCGGCTGGCTGGGGTTGCTGCCCCGCCCCTGCGCGTCGAAGCGCCAGCCGTGGTACGGACACTGGAGCCGTCCGTCCGCGCGCACCGTCCCCTGGGACAGCGGCGCGAAGCGATGAGGGCAGGCATCCGCGAGCGCCGCGGGCTGCCCCGCGCCATCCCGGAAGAGCGCGTAGGCGCGGCCCGCCACCTCCACGCGGACCGGCCGGGTGCCCAGCGCGCGAGCGGAGAGCACCGGATGGAAGTGACGGATGACCTTGGGGGTAGGCTCCATGAGCGCCCAGTATAAGTCGACGACTATCCCGGCTTGGAATGGACTCCGAGTTACGCGGGGTGAACTGGAGGGCCGGGCAGCCCCCTTCCCCCTGGGATATGCTCTCGCCCCCGTGGCCACCCCTTCCGCACCTCGACGCCGTCCCCACGTCCTCGCCGTGCTGCTCGCCGTGGCCGCGCTGCTGGGCGCGGGAGGCGCGCTCCACGTGCAGGGCCTGCTGCCCGCGCGCGTGCCCACCCCGTCCACCCCGTTCAGCTACCAGGACTACGAGAAGGTGCTGCGGCACGTGCGCCCCGACGGGGACGTGGACTTCGCCTCGGTGGGGCGCGAGCGGGAGACGCTGGACGGCTTCGTCGACTCGCTGGCGTCGTTCTCCCCCCACAACCGCCCGGACGTCTTCCCCACGCCGGAGGACGCGCTGGCCTACTGGCTCAACGCCTACAACGCGCTCGTGCTCCAGCAGGTGGTGGACGGCTATCCGTACCTCGAAACCGTGCAGCAGCCCTGGCTGGGGCGCTTCTTCTGGGGCCGCTCCTGGCCGGTGGGAGGGGAGCGGCTGACGCTGTGGGCGCTGAAGAACCGCGTGCTGCGCCGCGAGTTCGTCGACCCGCGCATCCACCTGGCGCTCTTCCAGGCCGCGCGTGGCGGCCCCCGGCTGGACGGCTCGCACTTCCAGCCGGAGTTCCTGGACTCGCAGCTCAACGAGGCCGGGCGCCGCTTCGTGGGAGACCGGCGCAACGTGCGGCTGGAGCGGGACACCGTCTACCTGGCGTCGCTCTTCGAGGAGTACCGCGAGGACTTCCTCGCCGCGCTGCCGGAGGGGCGCGGCGGCAACGTGCTCCAGTTCGTCTGGGCCTTCCTGCCGGACACCTGCGAGGAGCGGCCCGGCTGCGACACCCGCAGTGACCTGGACCGCGCCTGCGGCCCCCGGCTGGACCAGTGCCACATCGCCTTCATGGCGCAGGACTGGACGCTGTCGGACGCCGCCTCACGCGGACGCGCGCTCGCGCAGCCGCGGGGCGCCGCGCCCTGACGAAGCGCCCGTGCCCTCCTTGCGCTGCCGCAGCCACTTCTCCAGCCCCACCACCGGCAGCACCACCGCGCCCACCAGGATGGACAGGCCCACGTCCTCCCAGCCCAGGGGCGCGGTGCCGAACACGCGCTGCATGAAGGGCAGGTACATGAAGGCCACCTGGAGCAGCACCAGCAGGCCCATGCCCACGAACACCGAGCGGTTGCTGAAGAGGCCCACCTTGCGCACCGGGCCCATGAGGCTGCGGCACATGAACAGGTAGAACATCTGGAAGCTGATGACGGTGTTCACCGCCATCGTCTGGGCCTCGGCCAGCGCGTGGGCCTGCCCGGTGCGAGGAATGTCCCGGCGGAACTCCCACAAGAAGAGGCCGATGGCGCCCGCGGCCATCAGCAGCGCCACCAGCCCGGTGCGCATCAGCACGAAGCGGTTGAGCACCGGCGCCCCGGGGGCCCTGGGCGCCCTGCGCATGACGTCCGGCTCCCGGGCCTCGAAGGCCAGCGGCAGCGCCAGCGACACCGTGGCCACCAGGTTTATCCAGAGCAGCTGTGTTGGCAGCATGGCCATCAGCGGCACCAGCCGTCCCTCCACCTCCTGGATGGGGAAGAGGGACACGCCGAACAGCAGGATGAGCGCCAGCCCCAGGTTGGTGGGCAGCACGAACGCCAGCGACTTGATGAGGTTGTCATAGACGCGCCGCCCCTCCTCCACCGCCGCGACGATGGAGGCGAAGTTGTCATCCGTCAGCACGATGTCCGCCGCGTCCTTCGCCACCGCGGTGCCGGTGATGCCCATGGCCACGCCGATGTTGGCCTGCTTGAGCGCGGGCGCGTCGTTGACGCCGTCTCCCGTCATGGCCACCACGTGTCGCCGGCGCTGGAGCGCGCGCACCAGCCGCAGCTTGTGCTCGGGCGCCACCCGCGCGAAGACGTTGGAGCGCAGGGCCACCTCCTCCAGCGCCGCGTCCTCCGTGACGGCCAGCCGCGCGCCGGGGATGCCCTCCTCGTCCGGCTTCAGTAGCCCCAGCTGCGCGCCAATGGCTGCCGCCGTGGCGGGGTGGTCACCGGTAATCATCTTCACCGTGATTCCCGCTTCGTGGCAGGCGCGCACCGCGGCCATGGCCTCCTCGCGAGGCGGGTCAATCATCCCCTCCAGGCCGAGCAGCCGCAGGCCGCCCTCGACGTCCTCCATGCGCAACGCGGCGTGTGACACCGGCACCTCGCGGGAGGCCACCGCGAGCACCCGCATGCCTTGCCGCGCCAGGCCCTCCACTTCCGTCAGCACCGAGCTGGAGGAGAAACCCTCCTCCAGGACGCAGCGGCGCAGGACGACCTCCGGCGCGCCCTTGAGCAGGATGCGGCGGCCTCCCTTCCCGTCGTCGTGCAGGGTGGCCATGAACTGGTTCTCCGACTCGAAGGGGATGGCGTCCACGCGCGGGTGCGCCTGCCGCGCGTCGTCCACGCGCATGCCCGCCTTCTCCGCCGCCACCAGCAGCGCGGCCTCGGTGGGGTCGCCCGTCATGTCCCACTGTCCGTCGCGGTGTTGGAGCGCGGAGTCGTTGCACAGCGCGCCCGCCAGCAGCAGCTCGCGGACGTCCGGTGGAGGCGCCTCCACCGGCTGGCCCTCCCGCGTCAGCGTCCCCTTGGGGGAGTAGCCCACGCCGCTGAGCGCGTAGCGCCCGTGGGTCGTCCACAAGGCCTGCACCGTCATCTCATTGCGGGTGAGCGTGCCTGTCTTGTCCGTGCAGATGACGGTGGTGCTGCCCAGCGTCTCCACCGCGGGCAGCTTGCGGATGACGGCGCGCCGGGCGGCCATGCGTTGCACGCCAATGGCCAGGGCGATGGTGACGATGGCGGGCAGGCCCTCGGGAATCGCGGCGACGGCCAGCGCAATCGCCACCACGACGGCCTCGCTCACCGCGTAGCCGCGCACCAGCCCCACCGCCAGCAGCGCGGCGGAGATGACCAGGATGCCCAGGGTGATGTACTTGGCGATGACGGCCAGCGCCTGGGTGAGCGGCGTCTGGAGGTCGGTGGCCTCATGGAGCAGCGTGGAGATGCGGCCCAGCTCGGTGGCCTGCCCGGTGGCCACCACCACCGCGGTGGCGGAGCCGGACGTCACCAGGGTGCCACCGAAGAGCAGGCTGGTCCGGTCTCCCAGCTCCACGTCCTCCGGCACGGGGGCCACGGCCTTCTGCGCGGGCACGGACTCGCCCGTGAGCGCGGCCTCCTCCACCGTGAGGTTGCGCGCGGTGAGCAGCCGCATGTCCGCGGGCACCTTGTCCCCCGGCGCCAGCTCCATGACGTCCCCTGGCACGCCCTGCGCCGCGGGGACCCGCAGCTTGCGGCCCGCGCGAATCACCGTGGCGTTCTCCGGCACCATGCGGCTGAGCGACTCAATGGCCTTCCCCGCGCGGTACTCCTGCACGAAGCCGATGAGGGTGTTGAGCACCACCACCGCGGCCACCACCAGCCCGTCCGTCACCTTGCCCATGATGACGGCCAGCACCGCGGAGGCGATGAGCACCCAGATGAAGGGGCTGTTCACCTGCCGCCACAGCAGCTTCAGCGGGCCATCCCCCTGGGCGCGCTCCAGCACGTTGGGCCCATGGCGTGACAGGCGCTGGCGCGCTTCCTCGTCCGTCAGCCCTTCCGCCGTGCTCTCGAGCGACGACAGCACCTGGTCCGGCGGCAGCGCATGCCAGGGGGGCTTCGTGCCGGCGGGCGGCCTGGCGGGCGCTGGTACATCCGGTCGCTCGGGTGCGGCGGGCAGTTCTTTCATCCGGTGGCTCCTTCCCACCCAATGTGGCAACGGTCGCGCGCATCTCCACCTGGGCAGGGGGCGGGTGGCCATCACCCCGCGACGGTCAATGGGTCCAGGAGGCGCACGAGATTGTGAAGCAGGTGTGCCGCATCAACTCCCGGAGGACAGGCAGACCCACCGGCGCTCCACATGGGAGCGCCGGGCCGCGTCCAGCACCTGCTGGTTGCGCCAGCCGTCCTCCAGCGTGGCCGCGTCCTCCACCGAGGCATGGCCTTCGCGCAGGGCCTGCGTCAGCGCCCCCGCCAGCAGGAGAAAGCCGCGCGCCCACTCGTTGTCCGGCAATCCAGGTGGCAGCGGCGGCTCCTCGGGGAGCGCCACCCGCTCCCAGGCACGCACCCCCACCGTGGAGCGCCACAGCTCGCGGCCCTCCACGCGCAGGCCCCCGCGCGCGCAGGCCACCTCGACGCCGTGCACGGGCTTGCCGGGGGCCACCATCGACAGCTCGATAGCGGCGGTCGTCGCGCCGAAGCGGAGCAGCAGCCGCGCCTCGTCGTCGCTCGTCACCGGGCGCGCCTGTCCCGTGAGCGCCTCCGGCCGCTGGGACGTGTGCGTGGTGAGCTCGCCCAGCACCGCGTCGGGCTCGGCGCCCAGCAGGAAGCGCAGCGTGTCCACCGCGTGCGAGCCGATGGCGCCCAGCAGGCCGCCTCCCTGGGACGCGTCCGACCACCAGTCCCACGGCCGCTCCGGCGAGGCGCGGTTGTCGTTGCGGTAGAAGACACGCGCGCCGCGCACCGCGCCCAGCTCACCGGAGCGCAGCAAGGCCCGCATCCGCTGCCGCGCGGGCAGGAAGCGCAGCTCATGGTCCAGCAGCGCCAGCACACGCCGCTCACGGGCCATGTGCCACATGGCCGCCGCCTCCCTCGCGTCCAACGCGGTGGGCTTCTCACACAGCACCGCCTTGCCCGCCTCCAGCGCGGCCAGGGTGATGTCCCGGTGCAGCGCGGGCGGCGTGGAGATGCACACGCACGCCACCTCCGGCCGTGACACCACCTCACGCCAGTCCGTCGTCACATGCGGGACGCCCAGCCGCCGGCCGGCCTCCTCCACCTTCTCGCGCCGCGCGCTGGCCAGGCTCACCACCTCCACGCCCGGCAACGCGCGCAGCGCGGGGATTTGCGTGGTGCGCGCGAAGCCCGCGCCAATGACGCCCATTCGAACCGTGCGTGTCGTGGACATTTCCGCCCCCCTTGAAGCGATGACGCGGCGCACAGGCTGAGTTCCGTGGGTTCTCATTGCCAAGGACCTCAAATTCAAAGTATTCAAGAATTCGCAGTATTCACCGAGTCAGCCCCCCACCTGATGACTTCCAGAAACCTTCGTTGGACCGTGGCCGCGGGCGTCCTGCTGGTCGCGGCGGCCGTGGCGTTGCTGTGGCCACGGACTGGCCCCTCTCTTCCTGGCGAGCCCGGAGCAGCCGAGCCCACCGCCTCCGCGGCCTCCGGTCCTCGCGGCATGCCCGGCGCTGGCGTCCCAGGCGCACCGCCCACGGAGCCCGAGCCCGTGGTGGAGCAGATCCCCATGCCCGGGTGCTGGGACGGCCTGCACGCCTTCGACGCCGCGGTGTCCATGGACTCGTTCCGGCAGGCGCTGGCGACGGCCATCGGCAACGGCGACCGGTACCTGGCGGCGTACCTCCAGGAGCGGCTGACGGAGCTGGTGGGCAACGACGCGGCCCGCGCGCTCCAGGTGCTGGAGTGGGCCAAGGGCGCCAGCGGACCGGAGCTGGGCATCTACATGGACGCGCTGAAGGCCGCGCCCGCGGTGCACGCGCAGCAGGTGGCGCAGGGCCTGCTGAAGCTGGGCGAGGACCCCGGCGCGCCCCTGCAGACGCGCTCCGCCGCGCTGGACGCGCTGGAGACGCAGCGGAAGCTGGCCCCGGGAGACATCCAGCGGCTCAAGAAGCTGGCGCTGGATGAGACGCTGGACTCCACCGCGTGGGTGGCCACGCGCACACTGGGCCGGGTGATGAAGGAGGACCTCGAGCGCACCGGCAACTACGCGCCCTACTGGAAGGAGCTGCTGGACATCAGCGGCTCGTCCGACGACATGGCCGTGCGGCTGCTCGCGCTGGAGATGCCGTCGTATTCGAACCCCCTTATCGGCTCGGAGTCCTTCGACTCGCTCAAGCGCATCCTCTCCAGCGACCGCGAGCGGGACGTGCGGGAGATGGCGGCCTTCCGGCTGGGCGTCACCAGCGAGCCGGACCAGGCGATGGAAATCCTCAGCGCCGCCTTCCAGGCCGAGCACGACCTCTGCGTGCGCTGGGCCATCTTCCGCTTCACCGTCCGGGCGGGCGGAGAGAAGGCGCTGCCGCTGCTGGAGCAGTTCGCCGCAAAGGACCCGCGCTTCACGCAGGACTACCTGGAGTTCAAAGCCCTCTACGCGTCGGGCACGGTGGACTTCGCCCGCATCTGGCTGGGCAAGCGCGAGCACCACAACTGCCTGGTCGAGGAAGGAGCGCCGCACTGATGTCACCCCTGTCGATGAAGCGAATGGGGCGCGCGGCGCTCCTGGTGGCCCTGTCGTCCCTGCTGCCCGTGACGGCGCGCGCCGAGCTGACGCTCCGCCCCGCGCAATGCACGGTGCAGGGCATGCTGGACGACGTGCGCGTGGCGATGAAGAACGGCTCCCCCGCGCTGAAGCGCTACGTGAAGATGCGGCTGAAGGAAGCCGCGCTCGCCATGCCCGCGGAGTCCCTGCTGGCGGCGCTGCAAGGTGAGCGGGACCCGGAGGTGCTGGAGGCGCTGGGCGTGGCGCTGGCCACCAAGGCCAGCAACGCGGAGAACCCCGGCCTCATCCAGCCGCTGCTCGCCCGAGCCACCGGGGACTCGGACCCGGCGCTGCGGGCGGCGGCGGTGCGGGGCCTGCGCGGCGTGCCCTCCGTCGAGTTCATGGAGAAGAACGGCGGCGTGGTGACCTACGAGCAGCTGGTGCGCGACGCATCCCCCGAGGTGCGCGCGGCGGTGGCGGACAACATCGTCTCCGAGAGCGCGGACGTCTACAGCGGCCATGACCGCCGGGTGTCGGAGGCGGCGGTGTCGGTGGCGACGGCGTCCGAGGACCCGGCGGTGGCGGCGAAGCTGCTGCGCGAGGTCTCCATGGAGGCCGTGGGGCACGAGGCGGTGGAGCAGGTGACGCGCCAGCTGCGCTCGGACAGCCCTGAGCTGCGCGCGGCGGCGGCCACGGCGCTGGGCGGCGTGCCCGGCGGTGAGTCCGCGGGTGCGCGCGGCTCGCTGGTGGACCTGTTCCGCGAAGACAAGGACCCGGCGGTGCGCAAGGCGGCGCTCCAGGGGATTGCCCGGCTGGGGCAGGCCCACGCGGTGCCCGTGCTGGAGTCCCTGCGCGGCGTGGACCGCGCCATGGACGCGGAGATTGACGCCTGGGTGTCCGTCCTGAAGCTCAACCTCCAGGAGTGGGAGTTGGTGCTGCGCGAGAAGCAGCGCCGCCGGAGGTGACCCCTGCTTCACCGCAGTACGCAGCGCAACACCAACGAGGGAGTCTCTTGATGAAGACGATGAAGCTGACCATGGCGGGCCTGGTGCTCGCCGCAGCGGGCTGGGCCACCTCCGTCACGGCCGCGACGGCAGTGGGTCCCATCTGTGACACCGCCGCGCGCGTGGGGTCCACGACGTACTACTCGTGCTCGGGCGGCAGCCACAACGCGCTCGACATGAGCAACGGCACCTGCAGCGTGTGGAACCACCGCGGGATGATCAACGTCAGCCGCTACTACGCCTACTACGGCGGCTGTGCGAACAACTGCAGCGGCGGCACGAGCTGCAACGGCGGCGCGGGCAACTACTACGTCGTCACGGGCGGCAGCGGCTGGGACTTCCGCCAGCTCCACCTGAACTCCAACGTGTCGTCGGGCTCCAAGACGTGCGACCGCTGCGCGCTGGGGCTCGTGGGCTCCACGGGCAACTCCACGGGCGCGCACGTCCACGCGGACAACCGTCAGTACGGCACGCGCAAGACGGCCTGGTACGCCAACGTCGGCACCACCTGCGGCTCCAGCGCGTACTGCAGCAACCGCGTCGGCACGCCCACGCTGTAGTCACGCCGCAACCTGTTTCACCCACACCCCGCCCCGTCCCGGTGCCGCGAAGCACTGGGGCGGGGCTTCTCGTTCCCAGGCATGGCCCGCCCATGAATGAACACCCGCCCACCCCGAGGGGCACCACACATTGACGGGACACTTCATCCCACCGCACCCTGGATGACCCAGCAGTCTGGCGTTCCATCCCATTCAGGAGCGTGCGCGCCATGCCTTCGGCCTCTCCCGGAGTACGCGGCATCGACCATGTCGGCATCACCGTGCCGGACCTCAATGTGGCAACGGCCTTCTTCATCGAGGCCCTTGGCGCCGAAGTGCTCTACGACAGCCTGGAGAAAGGACAACCGCCCCAGGAAGGCGCGGACCTGCAACGGCGCCTGCGCTTCCTCTCCGGCTCCAGCATCCGCGCGATGCGCATGCTCCGCCTGGGCAACGGCGCCAGCATCGAGCTGTTCGAATACACAGCCCCCGAGCAGCGCCCGCCAGCGCGGCCCAATGACCTGGGCATCCAGCACCTGGCCGTCTACGTGGATGACATGGACGCGGCGCGCGCGCGCTTCCAGGCGGCGGGGGGCGAGGTCTTCTCGAGCCCCCACGAACTGCCAGCGCTGGAGCAAGGCCCCGGCAACGCCTTCTGCTACGCCCGGGCACCCTGGGGCACCCTCATCGAACTCATCACCTACCCGTCGCCCCAGCCCTACGAACAGCAGACCGCGCTGCGGCGTTGGAAACCACCCCAGCGCGGCTGAGCCAACGTCACAGCGCCGCGCGAACCGCCTTCATCGCGCCGTCGTAGTCCGGCTCGTGCGTCATCTCCGGGACAATCTCCCGGAACACGACCTTGCCCGCACGGTCCACCACGAAGGTGCTGCGCGCCAGCAGCCCCAGCTCCTTCATGAACACGCCGTACTTCTCACCGAACTCGCGGTCCTTGTAGTCCGACAGCGTGGTGACGTTCTGGATGCCCTCGGCGCCAATGAAGCGCCCCAGCGCGAAGGGCAGGTCCAACGTGACGAACCACACCTTCACGTCCGGCCCCAGCGCCGTGGCTTCCTTGTTGAACGCGCGAAGCTGCGCCGCGCACACCCGCGTGTCCACGCTGGGCGCCACGCTCACCACCACCACGCTGCCCTTCGCGTCGGACAGCCTCACGGCGTCGTTGAGCCCCTTGAAGACGGTGAAGTCCGGAGCCGCGTCCCCCACCTTCACCTCGTCTCCCACCAGCGTCACCGGCTGACCCTTGAACGTGACGATGCCCTTGTGCTCGGCCATGGAATGCCTCCTCCTCTGGAAAGGGGCGCGGACTACTTCACCAGCAACGCCGCGCCAATCAGACCGCTGTCGTCTCCCAGCTCCGCGTCCGCGATGAGCAGGCCCTCGCGCGACGTGGTGGAGGACCAGGCGCGCACGCCCTCCTCCACGCGGCGCCGCAGCCCCGGGCAGTGCGTCAACACGCCACCGCCCAGCACCAGCCGCGCCGGGTTGAGCATCGTCACCTGGTTGGCCACGGCCAACGCGAGGAACTGCGCCGCCCGCTCATAGACTTCACGGGCCGCCACGTCGCCCGCCTCCGCCGCCTGCTCCAGCGTCACCGGGGTGATGCGCGCCGGGTCGCCGCCCGTCAGCCGAGCCACCTCGGGCGAACCCCCGTTGGCGAGCAACTCCCGCGTCTGCGCGATGAGGTTGTGGCCGCCGACGTAGGCCTCCAGGCACCCCAGCTCACCGCAGCCGCAGCGGCGTCCGCCGGGAACCACCTTGATGTGGCCCAGCTCGCCCGCCACGCCGCCGCCGCCATCCACGAGCCGCCCGCCCGCGATGATGGCGCTCCCCACGCCCGAGCCCACGAACACCACCAGCATGTCCTGGGAGCCCCGGCCCGCGCCGGCGTTGAACTCGCCCCAGGCCGCCGCGGACAAGTCGTTCACCACGCGCACCGGCTGGCCCAGCCGGGCCGTGAGCAGCGCGCCCAGCGGCACGTTGCGCCAGCCCAGGTTGGGAGCGACCGACAGCACGCCCGAGTCCTTGTGAATCTGCCCGGCGGCCGCCACGCCGCACGCGCTCAGTGGCACGCCGGCGAGCTTCACCGCGTCCGAGACCGCCTGGGCAATGGTCTCCACGACCCCCGAGGGACTGCGCTCCACCAGGGCCACCTTCGAGGCGGTGATGAGCCTGCCCACCTCGTCCACCACGGCGGCGCGGGCAAACGTCCCCCCCAGGTCGATTCCGAGCGTTGGCATGGGCGCGTCCTCTCAGGGATTCAGCTTGGAAACCAACGCGGCCGCCAGGCCTTCTACTTCCTTCTGGCGCGCCTCGTCCTTGAGCTTCCCGTCCGGAGTGAAGGCCTCCGACGCGCGGGCCAGGTGCACCTGCGTGGGCAGCACGTGCGCCCCCACGGAGGCCATCACCTGCCGCAGGTGCGGCTGCATGCGCGCGGTGCCGAAGCCGCCGGGCGTGGCGCCCATCATCGCCACCCACTTCTCCTGGAAGAGCCTGCCGGGGGGGCGGGACACCCAGTCGATGGCGTTCTTCAGACCGCCCGGAATGGAGGAGTTGTACTCCGGGCTGGCAATGAGCAGGCCCTGGGCCTTGCCCAGCCGCTCGCGCAGCGCCTCCACGGGAGCGGGCAGGGCCTTGGCCTCCACGTCGCCGTCGTAGACGGGCAACGCCAGCGTCTTCAGGTCCACCACGTCCACCTCCGCGCCCAGCGCGCGGGCGTGGGCGACGGCGATGTCCAGGAGCTTGCTGTTGAAGCTCCCGGTCCGGAGGCTGCCACTGATGGCGAGGATGCGCGGCGTCGTCATGTCAGCCCCCGACCTCGACCTTGACCTTCTCCACGGTGCCCTCGATGAGGGCCTGGATTTCCTTGAGGCGCTCGGGCGTGTTGGCCTCGAAGCGCAGCACCAGGATGGGCTGCGTGTTGGAGGCGCGGATGAGTCCCCAGCCGTCGGGGAACGTCACGCGCACGCCGTCCACGTCGATGATGTCGTGGCCCGCGGCGCGCAGCGTCTCCGTGGCGCGCTTCACCATCTCGAACTTCTTCTCCTCCTTCGTGTCGAAGCGCAGCTCCGGGCTGGCGTACGTCTTCGGCACGTCGGACAGGAGCTCCGACAGGGTCGCCTTCTCGTGCGTGAGAATCTCCAGCAGGCGCGCGGTGGAGTAGATGGCGTCGTCGAAGCCGAAGTAGCGGTTCTTGAAGAAGATGTGGCCGCTCATCTCCCCGGCAAGCTCCGCCTGCGTCTCCTTCATCTTCGACTTGATGAGCGAGTGCCCGGCCTTCCACATGACGGGCTTGCCGCCGCGCTTCGCGATGTCGTCGTACAGCGTGTAGCTGCACTTCACCTCGCCGACGATGGCCGCGCCCGGGCTCTCCTTCAGCACGTAGCGGCTGAAGAGCACCATGATCTGGTCGCCCCAGAGGATGTTGCCCTGGTCGTCGATGACGCCGATGCGGTCGCTGTCGCCGTCGTAGGCGATGCCCACCTCGGCCTTCTCGCGCTTCACCGCCGCGATGAGGTCCTCCAGGTTCTCCACCACCGTCGGGTCCGGGTGGTGGTTGGGGAACGTCGCGTCCATCTCACAGAACAGGGGCACCACGTCGAAGCCCATGCTCTCGAACAGCGGCACCGCGATGGCGCCGCCCGTGCCGTTGCCGGCGTCGATGACGATGCGCATCCCCTTGCGGCCCACCTTCACCGTCTGGCGGACGAAGTGGTTGTACGGGGTGATGATGTCGTACGGCGTCACCGTGCCCGGCTTGGGCGACACCTCGAAGTCCCGCGCCTCGATGAGCTTGCGCAGGGCTTGAATCTCGTGGCTGTGGAAGGTCGTCTTCCCCGCGCCAATCTTGAAGCCGTTGTACTCGGGCGGGTTGTGGCTGCCGGTAATCATCGCCAGGCCGTCCACCGGCAGGGTGTTGGCGGCGAAGTACGTCAGCGGCGTGGGGACCACGCCCACGTCGAACACGTTGAGGCCCGTGGAGGTGAGGCCCGCGCAGAGCGAATCCCGGAAGCGGGTGGAGGACTCGCGGCAGTCGCGGCCCACCGCGATGGAGCGCCCGCCCTGGCGACGGATGATGGTGCCCAGGCCCTTGCCCAGCAGCTCCACCACCTCGGTGGTGAGGTCCTTATCGACCAGGCCTCGGATATCGTATTCGCGGAAGATGTGCGCGTTCATGAAGGTGTCCCCGCCCCCGTGACGACGGAGGGCATGGCAGAGGGCGGCGGACTCTACACGAGCGC
This sequence comes from Myxococcus sp. AM010, assembly GCF_013372585.1. Taxonomy (NCBI): domain Bacteria; kingdom Pseudomonadati; phylum Myxococcota; class Myxococcia; order Myxococcales; family Myxococcaceae; genus Myxococcus; species Myxococcus sp. AM010. Next base: position 46,136 of record NZ_JABXEO010000036.1, on the reverse strand, counting down.
GGGCCAGGGGGGCACCCGGCCAGAGGGCGCCCCGGGCCCGTTGGAGGGCCAAGGGGCCGGCAAGGGCTCCCGCGCTACGGAAGCGGGGCCCGAGGAGCCGGGCCCTCCTCGTGAAGCACGGGGGGCATGGAGGGCGTCAGCCCCTGGGCCCGCTGGCGAAGCTCCTGGTAGTGCCGCAGCCACGCCACGTTGAGCGGGTCCAACGCCAGCGCGTTCGCATACCGGGAGAGCGCGGCGCGCAGGGCCCGCTGCGCCTCCAGCGCGTGCCCCTGGGTGAAGAGCACCCGGGCCCGGGCCTCCGAGCCTGGCCGGGCCGACAGGAAGGCGTGGCGCAGGGGCTCCACCTCCTCGTCCGGCAGCCCTGCTTCCACGCAGCGGGCCAGCCCGGGCAGGTTGCCCCGGACGGCGTCGAAGCCGGCGCGGCTCAGCGGCTCGCCCAGGGTGCGCCGGGCGGACTCCACCCGGCCCCGCAGGGCCTCCAGCGCGCGGCGCTGCCCGGACGGCAGCGGACGGGCGCGGAAGCCGTCCAGCCGGCGCAGGGCGGCGCTGGCCCGGCGGCGAAGCTCCTCGAAGTCGGCGTCGGGCCGCGCGCCCAGCAGGGCATACGGGTCCTTCGCGGCCTCCGCGGCCCGGGCGAGCAGCCGCGCCAGCTCTCCATCCGGACGCGGCTGTGGCCGGCGGCCCTCCTCCAGCATCCACGCCACCCACTGGCGCAGCGCCGGCGAGGGCTCGTCGAAGTGGAGGAACGCGCCCGCGGCCACGCCCCAGGTCCGGGCCTCGTCCCCCGTGACATGGCGGACGACGTCGCCCTCGCACGTCGTGGTGCGCCCCGCGAAGGACAGCTCCACGCCCAGGCGCGCGGCCAGCGGCGGCAGCGCGCCGTCCCACGCGGCGAAGAAGCCATCCACCGACATGTCGCTGGCCACCACCCGCGTCCAGCCCTCCGCCAGCTTCACGCGGACCTCCAATCCCGCCGGCGCGGCGACGCGCGGGGCGGGCGCCTCCAGCACCGGCTCCGCATGGGCCGCCGCCCGCAGCGCCAGGTGCAGCGGCGTGGCGCCGTCCTCCGGAATCGCCTGGCCGAAGATGGTGACGTTGCCTTCCGGCACGCGCATCTCCGGCAGCAGCAGGATGGGCGCCTGGGACGCGGCGTCCTCGTCCACGTCGAACGCGAGGTCGATGTCCACCAGCAACTCCACGTCATCGACCAGCGCCGCCTCGCGCTCCGCCGCGAGGGCACGCGGGTCCATGCAACACGCCAGCGCCTCGCGGAACGCGCGGGCATCCGGGAAGCGCTCGGCCGGCCGCGGCGCCAGGGCCCGCAGCAGCACCGAGGACAGCGCGGGCGGCACGCACGGATTGAGGACATGCGGCTCCGGCGGCGCCAGCTCCCCCGCGCGACCGATGCCGAAGGGCAGCCGCCCGGTGAGCAGCAGGTAGCCCACCACGCCCAGCGCATACACGTCCGCGCGGCCATCCACGGCCTCACCGGACCACTGCTCGGGCGCGATGAAGGCCGGCGAGCCCACCACCATGCCGCGCGCCCGCTCCTCCGGAGACAGGCTCGAGCTGAGGATGGCGCTGGCGCCGAAGTCGAGCACCTTCACCCGGCGCTCCCCCCGCGCGTCCCGCGTGAGGACGAGGTTGTCCGCGGACAAATCCCAGTGCATGAGCCCCCGCGCGTGCGCGGCCTCCACGGCCTCCAGCGTCTGCCCCAGCAGCTCCACCGCCTCCACGGGCGCCAGCGGCATGGGGAGACGGGAGAAGGACTCACCGTCGGCGTACTCCATCAGCAGGCACGGCAGGCCGCCCGGCCCCGGGCGCGCGTCCAGCACGCGGGCCACGTGCGGGTGGACCAGCTCGCGCAGCGCCCGCGCCTCCGCGTAGAAGCGGCGCTGCATGGCCGGCCGCGCCGCCAGGTGCGGGTGCAGCACCTTCACCGCGAAGCGGTGCCCCGTGGGGAGATACTCCGCCAGGTACACCGTGCCCAGCGCCCCCGCTCCCAACCAGCGCCGGAAGACGAGCGGACCGTGCCGCTGTCCCTCCAGGCAGCTCGCCGACACCGCGACGCCGTCATGCACCGCCAGGCAAGACGCCTCGGTCGGATGGTCCACGTCACACCGCATGCAGGCCATACCCCACCACCCTCTGCCGCCCCGGAGCGGGGCAGGCGGTGGGGGGCCTTGCAACCGGCGTGCAGAGGACCCTTGTCCACTCACCGACAGAGCAAGCCCCCAAGAGCGCAAGGTCACCGGTGAATCAGGGGCTCGCCGCCGGTACTTCTTCCAGGGTGGGAACCGGGCGTTTCTCCAGCGCACCTTGCCCCACCTGGACGCCTACAGGTACTTCGTCAGCTTGCGAGCCTTGAGCGCCTCCACCACCTTGCGCACCTCCTGGCTCTTGTCCTTCGGAACCACGAGCACCGCGTCGCCGGAGTCGACCACCACCATGTCGGAGAGGCCCACCACGGACAGCGGACGCTTGTCGGCCAGCACCACGCAGTTGTGGCAGTCCACCACCACGGCCAGGTTGCCGGACACCACGTTGCCGTGGGCGTCGGCGGGGCGCACCTCGGGAATCGCCGCGAACGAGCCGACATCCGACCAGCCGAAGTCACCCGGCAGCACCGCGATGTTGGAGGCCTTCTCCATGACGCCGTAGTCGATGGAGAGGGAGGGCAGCTTGGGGAACACCTTCTTCAGCACCGCGCCGAAGGTCCGCTTGCCCGCGGCCTTGCGCAGGGCGTCCAGGCCCTTCTGCATCTCCGGCATGTGCTTCGCGAAGGCCTCCAGGATGACGTCCACGCGGAAGACGAAGATGCCGCCGTTCCACAGGTAGTCACCGGAGGAAACGTAGCCGCGCGCCGTCTCCAGGTCGGGCTTCTCCTTGAAGGCCCGCACCTTGCGGCCTCCGCCCTCCAGCGCCGCGCCGACCTGGATGTAGCCGTAGCCCGTCTCCGGGCGCGAGGGCTTGATGCCCAGCGTGACGATGTGCCCCGCCTCCGCCAGCTCCGCCGCGTCCGCGAGCGTGCGCTTGAAGCCGGGCACGTCCGCCACGTGGTGGTCGGAGGGCAGCACCACCATGACGCCCTTGGGGTCGCGCGCGGCCACCTGCACCGCCGCCAGGGCGATGGCGGGCGCGGTGTTGCGCGCCACCGGCTCCACCAGCAGGTTCGCCTTGGGCAGCCCCTTCACCAGCTTCGCCGCGGCCTTCGCGTGCAGGGGACCACAGACGATGAAGGTGTCCTTCACCGAGGCGAGCCCCTTGAGGCGCGCGGACGTGTCGGTGATGAGCGGCAGCTTGGAAGCCAGCGGCAGGAACTGCTTGGGCCGCGCCTGACGGGACAGCGGCCAGAAGCGGGTGCCGGAGCCACCGGCCATGATGACGGGGTAGAGGGCCATTGTTGCGGGTGTTGCCATGGCGGCGCACCATACCGTTTCGGCCTCGCCGGGAAAGAGGGACTCGCCTGCCCGCCCTCCAGACGGCGAGGCCACGAAGGGTGGTGAGAGTTTTGACCCGCCACCCAAAAGCCAGTCTCATGCCGCGCTGTTGGACTTCCTCAAGGCCAGATCCACCGGGCTGACGCTCATCCTCACCGTCGCGTTGGCGCTGGGGCTGTCGCTTGCGCCGGTCCCAGACGCCCTCCGGCCCCTCCCGAGTCTCCAGCGGGGACCCCTGCCCGAGAAGCTGGTGGCGCTCGTCCTGCCGACCTCGCTGTCGGGCGGGCGCGCCGCGCGTCCGCCCGGAGAGGTGATGACGGCGGGGGCGGGCGCGGCCAAACGCCCGCCGGAAGAGACGGAGGAGGTGGAGGACGAGGTCGACGCCGGCGCCCTGGTGGCGGAGCCGCTGCCCGCGGTGCCCACGGCGCCGGGCATCGGCCTGGAGGAGCTGAGCGCCCCCACCCTGGCGCGCGCGAAGGACCTGGAGGCCCTGCGCGAGCGCATGGGCTCCCAGCACGTGGACATCGAGCTCAACTGCCGCAAGGCGGGGCCGGACGGGAGCTGCCTGGAGGACGGGCTGGCGCCCTACACCCGGGCCCTGGCCGAGCTGCGCGAGGACACCCGGCGCACGCCGGTGCGCGTGGTGCACCTGGGCGACTCGCTGGTGGCCTCCGACCACATCACCGACCTGGTGCGCGACCGGCTCCAGGAGCGCTTCGGCGCGGGCGGCAAGGGCTTCCTCTTCATCACCCGCCCCGCCAGCGCGGGCCGCTGGACGCGCTCGGGCCGGGGCTCGGACGGCTGGGAAATCGAGCGGCTGGTGGACTCCAAGTGGCCCCGCGACCGGGTGGGCTGGACGGGCGTGGCCTTCAGCACGGAGAAGGGCTCCCAGAGCACGCGTTATGACGTGAGGGGCTCGCGCGTGGCGGAGCTCTTCTTCCTGGCGCAGCCCGCCAGCGGCTCCGTGCAGTTCTCCGTGGACGGCAAGCCGCTGCAGCGCATCCACACGCGAGGCTTCTCCAAGAGCAAGTCGGAGGCGGCCTTCGCCCGCGTGACGCTGCCGCGGGGCGCGAAGTCGCTGACGCTCACCACGTCCGGCAAGGTGGAGCTGCACGGCATGACGCTGGAGTCGGGCACGCCGGGCGTCGTCTACGACACGGTGGGCCTGCTGGGCGGCATGGCGGAGGTGTACCTGCGCGCCCAGCCCGCCGCCTTCCGCGCGCAGCTGCGTCAGCGCAAGCCGTCCCTGGTGGTGATGATGGTGGGCGGCAACGAGGCCTTCTTCTACTCGCGCGGCCGCACCACGCTGGACGAGGTGCGCGCGCAGATAAAGGAGCTGATGTCCCGCGTGCGCGCCAACGTGCCCAACGCCGCGTGCCTGTTGATGGCGCCCATCGACGCGGGCGTGCGCACCATGAGCGGCGAGGTGGTGTCGCGCCGGGGCACCCGGGAGATTGGCGACATCTACCGCGAGGAGGCCCGCGCGGCCGGCTGCGCGTTCTGGGACGCCTACGCCGCCATGGGCGGCGAGGGCTCCGCGCTGCGCTGGCTCGAGGAAGGGCTGATGCTGGACGACCTCGTCCACCCACGCGCCCGGGGCTCCGACCTGCTGGGCCACCTCTTCGACCTGTCCCTCCAGCGCACGTTCGCGAAGAGCCGGGCGCCGCTGGTGGCCGCGGCGGACCCGACCGGCCTGCAGTACGCGGACACCGCGCTGGCGCGCACGTTCGACAAGCTGAAGCGCCGCGAGTCCGGCGAGGCCCTCCGCGTGGGCGTCGCGCAGTTGGGCGGCACGCACACCGCATCGCATGAATTCACGGACGCGGTGCGCGAGGTGCTGACGAAGCGCTTCGGCGACGCGGGCCGGGGCTTCATCGCCGCCGGCAAGGCGTCTGCGCGCCTGGAGCCCGCGGGCGTGACGCGCGCGCTGGAGGGGGACTGGACCCTGGAGGACGCCGCCAAGGACGCGCCCCCTGGAGGCCTGTGGGGCCTGACGGGCATCCGCGCCGTGGGCGGTCCGGGCGCGAAGCTGCGCATCCAGTTCTGCAAGGACTGCCCGGAGGCGAAGGAGACCTCGGGCCGGTTGGATTTGTACGCGCTGGACGCGCCGGACGTGCGCGCGCCGGACATCGCGGTGGACGGCGAGCTGCTGCCGCCGGACGCGCCCTTGCCGGAGCCGCTGACCCAGCCCACCGTGCGCGTCCGCTCCTTCCCCGTGACGGGGGCCTCGCACACCGTGGAGGTGACGGCGCCGAAGGACGGCCACGTCACGGTGCTGGGGGCGTCCCTGGAGTACGACACGCCGGGCGTCGTGTACGACGCGCTGGGGCTCCCCGGCGCCACGGCGTCGACCCTGGGGGCCATGGACGCGGCGGCGGTGGACTCGCAGTTGGCGTCGCGGCGGCCGGACCTGCTCGTGTTCTGGTACGGCACCGACGAGGCGAACCAGCCGGGCCTGGATGCCTCGGCGCTGCGCCGGGACTACACCGCGCTGCTGACGCGGCTGCGCAAGGCCACCCACGCGGAGTGCCTGGTGATGGGCCCCACGGACCGGCTGGCGCGGGGCGCCAACGGCCGGTGGAGCGAGGCGCCCTCGCTGGCGTCGGTGCTGAACACGCTGCCGCAGGTGGCGAAGGACGCGGGGTGCGCGTACTGGTCGCCGCGCGCGGCCATGGGCGGAGAGCGCGCCATGCTGCGGTGGCAGCGCGCGCAGCCCGCGCTGGGCCACGCGGATGGCGTCCAACTGACTCCGGAAGGCTACGCGCGACTGGCGGGGGCCTTCTCCCGGGAGCTGCTCACGGCGTACGAGGTCCACAAGAAGTCGGGCCCCACCTCGCGCGTGGAGGACAACTGACGTGCTGTCGCACAGCGTCCAGTACCTCGTCTTCGTCATCGCGGTGTTCGCCCTGTACTGGGCGGTGCACCGACACTACTGGCCGCGCATTGGCGTGCTGCTGGTGGGCAGCCTCTTCTTCTACGCGGCCTTCACGCCCTTCCCCATCCTCATCTTCCTGGTGGGCGTCACGGTGGACCACCTGTGCGTGAAGGGCATGGCCCGCGCGCAGTCACAGGGGGTCCGCAAGGCGCTCGTCACGGTGTCGGTCGTCTCCAACCTGGGCCTGCTCGCGGGCTTCAAGTACCTGGAGATGCTGCGACAGACGTTGCTGTCGCTGCTGGCGCCGTGGGGGATTGAGGTCCGCGCCGAGCCCTTCAACCTGCTGATGCCGGTGGGCCTGTCCTTCTTCGTCTTCCAGGCCATCAGCTACACGGTGGACGTGTACCGGCGGAAGGCGAGCGCGGAGCACTCGTTCCTGGAGCACCTGCTGTACCTGCTCTTCTTCCCGCGCGTGGTGAGCGGCCCCATCGTCCGGGCGTCGGAGCTGATGGCGCACTTCCGCCAGACGCCGGGCCTCACGCCCGAGGCCGGTGCCCACGCCCTGTTCCGCATCGCGGTGGGCCTGGTGAAGAAGCTGGTCATCGCGGACGTGCTGGGCGCGGGGTTGGTGGACCCCGTCTTCGCCGCGCCGGAGAAGTACGCCTCCGCGGAGTGCATCGTCGCGGCGGTGGCCTACACCTTCGAGCTCTACTACGACTTCTCGGGGTACTCGGACATCGCGATTGGCGTGGCGGCGCTGTTCGGCTTCACGTTCCCGGAGAACTTCAACCGGCCGTACCTGGCGAAGAACATCGGCGAGTTCTGGAACCGGTGGCACCTGAGCCTGTCCACCTGGCTGCGGGACTACCTGTACCGGCCGCTGGGCGGCAACCGCGTGTCGAAGCCGCGGGTGCTGTTCAACCTGATGACGGTGATGGTGCTGGGCGGCCTGTGGCACGGCGCGGACTGGCGCTTCGCCGTCTGGGGCGCGGTGCACGGCGTGGCGCTGTGCGTGTCGCGCTGCTGGGAGTGGTCGGTGGGCAAGCCCGAGTCCCCGGGCGTCCCCCGCGTGGCGCTGGGCATGCTGACGACGTTCACCATCGTCGTGCTGACGCGCGTGGTGTTCCGGGCCGCGGACATGACGCACGCGGGTGAGTTCTACGAGCGGATGATGGCGGGCGTGCCCGGCATCGCCAACGTGAGCCCGCTGGTGTGGGCCATGCTGGCCGCGGCCGTGTTCTTCCATGCCGTACCGATGAAGCTCTACACGGTGTCGTCGGACCTCTTCGTCCGCATGCCCGTGCCGGTGCGCGCCGCGGCGCTGGTGGTGCTCGGCCTGGGCATCCGCCACCTGTCCTCCGTGGAGACGCGCCCGTACGTGTACCTGCAGTTCTAGGCGGGGATGCGGGCCGCCGGGCCCTTGCCGCCGGGGCTGGCGCCACACGCGGCGCGGGAACACCCGAGGAGGGGCGCTCCGCCCGCGGGTCCCCGCCCCGTTCATGCGTCTTGCCGCCAGGCTTGCGCGTTCCCAGTCTCTGGTGGGTGGGCTCGTCGCTGGGAGCCAGGAAGGGCCCCCAGGGGCACGCCTGGTCGCCGGGGCCGGTCGGCTTGAGCGCGCTGGCGCAGGGCCAGTGCCGTCACGGAGGGACTGCGCATGGCGGGCATCCGGGCACTGTCCCGCACGGTCATGGGACGTGGTGCCCCCAGGCACGGTCCACCCCGAAATACCCAGCCACTCCGTTGGTGGCTGCGGCGCCGGTTGTGGCTCACGCCCGTGGTGGGGGCGGTGGTCGGGGCAGGCCTGGGCGTAGTGTTCGTAGACCCGCCCGCGTTCGTGGCAAGAGTCCTCCGCGGTGTCGCGTGGCAGGCCACCGCCCCGGAGGCGCGAGACATGCTCTCCACCGCGCTGGGGATCGCGTTGACGTCGCTGAGCATCGTCCTGTCCCTCTCCATGCTCGTCGTGCAGAACGCCGCCGGTCAGTTTTCGCCACGGCTGCTGCGCCATTTCCTGCACGGAGCGGGCATCCGCGTGGTGATTCCGGTGTTCGTCGCCACGAGCGTCTTCTGCCTCGTGGCCACGCACGAGTTCGGGCTTGTCTCGGACTCGGGGCGCGCGCCGCGTCCGGCGCTCAGTCTGGCCTTGTTGCTGCTCGTGGCGTGCGAGGGCGCGCTCATCTTCCAGGTGCTCCATACGCTTCAGACAATGCGCGTGGAGAACATCGTCCAGCGGGTGCGCGTGGACACGCTGCGTGTCGCGCACAGGATGGAGCGCCTGCGCGCGGGGGACATGAAGGCGCCAGCCGAGGTCCCAGCGCCCACGGGTGAGCTGTGGCCGCTTCGAGCACAGCAGAACGGCTTCGTCGTCTCCGTGAATGCGCGGGCCTTGCTGGAAGTGGCGACGACGAGGCGGCTCGTCGTCCATTTGGAGCGAGCCATCGGCGAGCCGGTGATTCAAGGCGGCGAAGTGGGTTGGTTCGCAGCGGATGACCGCCCATCCCCCGCTTCGCGTGAGGAGGCCGAGGCCCTCCTGCTCCGGGCCATCCGCACGGACCGCTGGCGGGACGAGGACGTGGACGTCGCGTTGGGCGTGCGCCAGTTGGTGGACGTGGCCGTCAAGGCACTGTCGCCGGGCATCAACGACCCCTACACCGCGGTGGAGGCGTTGGATCAGCTCACCTTCCTGATGTGCGAACTGAGCCGGCTGCGGCTGGGCCTCCGCGTGGTGCCAGACATGTCCGGGCGCCCGCGCGTCTTCCTTCGTGCTCCGTCGCTGCGCGACTACCTGGACCTGGTCACGGACCAGACGCTCCGCTACGGCGCCGCCGAACCCGCTGTCGTGCTCCGGCTGCTGCGGCTGGTGGGCGCCGTGGGCCAGCACACGCGGAAGGAAGAGGCGCACCGGGCAGCGCGTGAGGTGCTGCACCGCATCCTGGCGGCCACGGAGCATCGTCAGAAGGACGCCTCGTGGCTTGCGGGCATCCGCCGTTACGCGGAGTCACTGGAGCGGGCGATGGAGGGGAGCCCCTTGCCTCCGCTGCCCGCGATTGGCTTTTGAGGCAGACGACGGCGCCCGGCGTGGCCGAAGGCGAAGCCGGAGGGACAGGAGCATTGGGCGATTCGCCCCAGTCGCAGCACGCCCGCCAACAGCAAGAGGAGCCCCGCAATCAGCGCATGGCGGCCCGCGAACGAAGCAGGGCTGGGGACGACGTCCCCCGCGCGCCATTCACCCCGGGCAGCCGGCCACTCCGGGCACCGCATGCGCGGGAGCCATGCGTTGCGAAGCGCGCCCGGCGTTCGCAGCGTGTCACGAGTCGACGGCACGAGAGGGAAATGGTGGTGAGCGACCTGGCGGCGCGGACGTGGCGGGCGGTACGGCGGGGCCCGCCGGGGCTGCGGCAGGCGCGCCGCTACCAGCGCCGTTGGCTTCGGACGGACCTGCTCTCCTCGCTCACCATTGGCGCGATGCTCATCCCCCAGGGGCTGGCGTATGCGCAGCTCGTGGGCGTGCGCCCCGCGGCGGGGCTCTACGCGGGCGTGGTGGGGATGCTGGCCTATGCGCTGTTCGGCCCCTCAAGGCACCTCATCATCGGCCCAGAGGCCGGCGCCGCCATCCTCACCGCCGCGGCGCTCGCGCCGATGGCGGCGGGGGAGGACACCGCCCGCTACGCCTCGCTGGCGGCGCTGCTGGCGTTGCTGGTCGGCGCGCTGAGTCTGCTCGGGGGGATGCTCAAGCTGGGCGCGCTCGCGGACTTCCTGTCCAAGCCCATCCTCATCGGCTACATCAACGGCGCGGCGCTCATCATCATCGGCAGCCAGCTCGCGCGGCTCTTCGGCCTGGAGCGCCAGTCCAACACGTTCTCCGGTCAGGTGTTCGAGGTCGCCGCCAACCTCCACCGGACCCACGTCCCCACGCTCCTGCTGGGGCTGGGCGTCATCACCGCGCTCGTGCTGCTACGGCGGCTGCTCCCCAAGGCGCCCGGTCCGCTCATCCTGGTGGCCCTCACCACGGCGGCGGGGCGCTGTTCCAGTTGGAGCACGGGGGCATCAAGGTCGTGGGCCCACTCTCCGCGGAGCCCCCCACGCCAGGCCTGCCATCCCTGCGCTTCGAGGACGTGCGGGCGCTGCTCCCCGCCGCCTTCAGCCTGGCGCTCGTCAACTACGCCGGCTCCGTGCTGACGGGCCGTCTCTACGCGGACAGGTTCCGATACAAGCTGGACAGCAACCAGGAGTTCCTCGGACAGGCGGCCGCCAACCTCGCCAACGCGTTCAGCCAGGGGTTCCCCGTGACGGGGAGCGACTCGCGCACGGCCGTCAACGTCACCATGGGGGGGCGGACCCAGCTGGTGGGGGTGCTCGCCGCCGGGGTGGTGCTGGTGTTCGCCCTGTTCCTCACGCCCCTGCTGCGCGACCTGCCCATGGTGACGCTGGGCGCCATCGTCTTCGTGGCCGCGGTGTACCTGCTGCAGGTGCGCGCCATCGTCGACCTGTGGCGCGTGCGGCACGTGGAGGCGGTGCTCGCGTGTGTGACCATGTTGGGGGTGCTGGTGCTGGGCATCCTCCAAGGCATCCTCGTCGCGGTGGCGCTGGCGCTGGCGGACCTCATCCGCCGCGCCGCCAGGCCCCACGACGCGGTGCTGGGCGAGCGCGAGGGCGTGCCCGGCTACCATGACATCGAGCGGTCCGAGAACTCCGAGACGGTGCCCGGGCTCGTCATCTACCGCTTCGACGCGCCGCTGTTCTTCGCCAACGCACGCCACCTGCGGGAGCAGGCCCGGGCCCTGGTCGCCAGCGCGGAGACGCCCGTGCGGTGGTTCGTCATTGATACCTCCGCCGTGTTCGACATGGACGTCACCGCGGCGGAGGGGCTGGAGAAGCTGCGCCGCGAATTCGAGGAGGCGGACGTGGTGCTGGGCATCGCCGAGGCCCGGGCGCCGCTGCGCGCGCTGCTGCGGCGCACCGGCCTGCTGGAGCGGCTGGGCCCGGAGAACATGCACCCCACCGTGGGCGTGGCGGTGCGCCGCTTCCTCATGGACGCCAGCGCCAGGCCCCCCCTCGCCGGAGAACCTCCTGCGCCCCCTCACCTGCATTGAGCGGGGGCTCGAGCGCCCTCGCGAGGGGACCGGCTGGCGCCCCGCCCTCCAGGACCATGCGCCCGTGGCCCCACGTGCGCACCTCCTGTCCAGGAGGCAACACATGGCAAGCAAAGCGAAAACCACGGGCAATGGAAACGGCAACGGCAAGCAGAAGCAGCGCAAGCCCAACATCCTGGTCATCTGGGGAGATGACATCGGCGTCTGGAACGTCAGCGCCTACAACCAGGGGATGATGGGGTACCGCACGCCCAACCTCGACCGCATCGCGAAGGAAGGCGCGATGATGACGGACTGCTATGGCCAGCAGAGCTGCACCGCGGGTCGGGCGGCCTTCATCACCGGCATGAACCCGCTCCGCACGGGGCTCACCACCATCGGCATGCCCGGGGCGAAGTATGGGCTCCAGGACTCCGACCCCACCATCGCGGAGCTGCTCAAGCCGCTGGGCTACACCTGCGGCCACTTCGGCAAGAACCACGTGGGCGACTCCAACCCCTACCTGCCCACGGTGCATGGCTTCGACGAGTTCTTCGGCAACCTCTACCACCTCAACGCGGAGAACGAGCCGGAGTGCCCGGACTACCCCAAGGACCCGGCCTTCAAGGAGCGCTTCGGGCCGCGCGGCGTGCTCCACACCTGGGCCACGGACCGCGACGACCCCACCGAGGACAAGCGCTGGGGCGTGGTGGGCCGGCAGCGCATCGAGGACACCGGCGCGCTCACCCGCAAGCGCATGGAGACCGTGGACGAGGAGTTCCTGAAGGGGACGCTGGACTTCATGGAGCGCGCCGTGAAGGACGGCAAGCCGTTCTTCCTCTGGCACAACACCACGCGCACTCACGTCTGGACCTACCTCCAGGAGAAGTACCGGAACGCCACGGGCCACGGCCTCTACGCGGACGCCATGCGGGAGCTGGACGACATCGTCGGCGCGCTGCTGGCCAAGCTGGACGAGCTGGGCATCGCGGACAACACGCTGGTGGTCTTCTCCACCGACAACGGCGTGGAGAAGATGGGCTGGCCGGATGGCGGCAACAGCCCGTTCCGGGGCGAGAAGGGCTCCACCTGGGAGGGCGGCGTGCGCGTGCCCTGCCTGGTGCGCTGGCCGGGCGTGGTGGAGCCCGGGCGCGTCATCAACGACATCTTCGCGCACGAGGACTGGATGCCCACGCTGGTCGCCGCGGCGGGCGGACCCACGGACCTCGTGGAGCAGTGCCAGCGCGGCTACAAGGCGGGCGACAAGACCTTCAAGGTCTACCTGGATGGGTATGACCAGACCGGGCTGCTCGCGGGCAAGGAGGAGGGCCGCCGGCGCGAGTTCATCTACGTGCTCGACAGCGGGAACCTCGCGGCCGTCCGGTACGACGACTGGAAGCTCATCTTCAGCTACCAGGACGGCGAAGGCCCGGACATGTGGTTCAGCGGCAAGCGCTTCAACCCGGCCTGGCCCTACCTCATCAACCTGCGCTCGGACCCGTTCGAGTACGGCCCGAGGTCCGGCCTGTACCTGAAGTGGTACGGCGAGCGCATGTTCACCTTCGTGCCCGCGCAGGCGCTGGTCCAGAGGTTCGCGCAGAGCCTGCTCGACTTCCCCCCAAGCCAGGCCCCGGGCAGCCTGAGCATCGGCCCTATCAAGGAGCGCGTGAAGCGCCAGCTGGCGGAGGCGCACGAGCGCAAGGAGGAGACCAGCATCGCCGACCAGGTCATGGCGCTGGCCGAAGAGGTGGAGCATTTCGTCCGCCGCGCCCAGCAGTCGCACGCGTAGTTGCCCGCGGCGCCGGGCGGCTGAAGGAGCGCCGCCGCCCGTGCGCGTCCGGCGACCGCCGGCGCTACGCGCTCCCGGAAGCCGACGGCTCGGCGGCGTCGCGGTCCACGGTGACGCGCGGTGGCACCACCAAGGTCGCGAACACCAGCCCCAGCACCAGTTGGAGCGCCACCAGCAGCACGTTGAACGGCCGGGCATCCTCCGTACCCGGGCGCCCCATGCCAAGCAACGCGATGACGGCCTGCGTGCCCATGAAGCCCGGCGCGAGCTGCAACAGGCCGGGCATGATGACCGTCATGGGCATCCGCTGCCCGCCCCGGCCATAGAGTAGACCCGCCACGCCCAGCACGAACGCGGCCACCATCGGGCTCCCCTGCTCCCCCAGCACCACCTTCATCCCGGCCTGCGTCCCATAGGCGAGCAGCACCCCGCCGACAATCCCCACCAGGTCGCGCGGCCGGCCCGCCATGCAGACGGCCAGCGCCACGCCGCCGACGGCCAGCAGTAAGAAGGTGACCAGCGGGGGCAGGACGTGCGCGTCGCTGTGGACGGGGAGCGGCCAGACAAAACGCCACAACGTCGTGGCCGCCATGATGCCCACGCCAAGCATCAGGAAGCGCAGCAGGCCATAGACCAGGCGCGTCATGCCTGCCTCCACGGACTCCGTCGCCAGCTCCAACGAGCCGAGCGTCACCACCATCGCGGGCACCAGCAGCACCGCCCCGCCAAACAACGCCTGGACCACATCAAAGGGCGGCAGGACGAACCGGAGCCCGAACGCCACCAGCGTCCCCAGGAACGCCGCGAGGAAGCTCTTCTGCAGGTCCACCCGCTGCGAGCGCAACGTCCCGAAGTGGATGACGCCCGCGAGGCCTCCCACGAGGAGGGCCGCGAACATCTCCCACCACCCGCCCCCCACGCGCGCCGCGACGGCCGCGCCATACACGCCGTAGGCCAGGAGCACGAGCCACTTCGGGAAGGGCGAGCGCTGGGCCACGATGCGCTCCAAGCGCGCACGGGCCTCCGGGAGCGCCACGCCGCCCGCCGCGATGTCGTCCGTCAACTGGAGGAGCGCCGCCGCGCGGCCCAGATTCCAGTGCGGGTTGAAGGGCAGCCGCGTGAAGCCCGCGGGCGCCCGTCGCGGGGCCACCACCTGCGTCATGGCCAGGCTCTGGACCGTGAAGACCTCTGTCTTCAGCCCCCAGGCCGTCGCCACCCGGCGCACGCGCGCCTCCACCAGGAGCGAGGGTTGATAGGCCAGATGCAGTGCCCTGGCCAGGTCCAGCAGGAAGCGGGACGCCGCCGCTTCATCCCCTCCCGTTCCCAGTCCGTGCGCCTCGCGTTCCATTGAAGATGCGCCTCCAATCCCGCTGCATGCTGACCACGGCCCAGCCGCCCTCGCGCGCGGCCTTCAGTGACGCCCCGTCCTTCTCCTCGTAGGCGAACTCGCGCGCCGCGTCGTCGTGGTGGATGAGCAAGGCGAAGCCCGGGCGCGGGCGCCTGCGCGTGTACTGGAGCATCTGGATGTCGCCGCCGGAGCGCACGTTGCCCGCCGCGAAGACCGGCCGCCGGCCGATGTGCTCGTCGATGCCCACCGGCTTGCCCGCCTTGTCATTCACGTGGGCCACGCGCGCCTCACGGCGCAGCACCGAGGGAGCGTGCCCGCCGTCGAACGTCTTCTTCAGGTGGCTGCCGATGACCTGCTGGGGCGGGATGCCGTAGGTGTCCTCGGAGATGACGCGGATGAAGTCAATGCCTCCCCCCGAGGAGATCCACGTCTGGAAGCCGTTCGTGCGCAGGAACCGGAGCAACTCCAGCATGGGGGCGTAGGCGAGCTGGTTGTACGGAACGCTCCACCTGGGGTGGCGGGCATGCTGGAAGAAGGTGCGGACCTCGCGGATGAACACCTCTTCCGTCATGCCGGCGTGGGTCTCCCCCAGCAACTTCATCAACTTGGACTTGTCCATGCTGGAGAGTCCGGAGAGGTCGCCCTCCAGCACGGCCTTGAACGGCTGTCGCTTCGCGAGCGACGGGGCCTGCTTCACGCGGGCACGGAGCGGCTTCAGCATGAAGGCGCCCTGCACGAGCGGCTGCTCCGGCCAGAGCGTGCCGTCATTGTCGAAGGTGGCGATGCGCGCCTCGGGCGGGATGAAGCCGGCGTCCCCCTCCGTGGTGGAGCGGGTGACGAAGTCGAGGATGGCCTGCTTCACGGGCCCCTCGTTCCACGACGGCAGCGCGTCCGCGGCCAGCGCCTGGAGCGGCATCGCCATCAAGCGCGAGAGCGCGCTGAACAGCCCGCCCCCTTCATTCCGTGCGCCCCGTACCATGTCCGCCTCCTGGCGCGCCCTCGCACCGGCGCTGGCTCTGGGGACGGTGAGGCTGGCATCGGCGCTTTACAACGCCGCACGGGAGGCGCGAGGAGAGGGCCTGCTGGGCCCGGCCGCCGGTTCAGGCAACCCGGAGAGCCCCTGGGTGGGCATTCACCGGGCACGCGCCCCGCTCGCGGAGTCCTCCCACTCCGCGGGGTGAGGCTACGGACCCGCCCCCGCGCACGGCGATGCGCCTGCCCTGATGCGCTGCGCAAGGTCCGCAACCGCGCAATCGGCGGGCGGGAATCGCGATTTTTCTGCCGCGTGTCGATCCTCGCCGGGTTTATTCGTCGCCATTTTGAACGAGGACGCAGCGCCTCCCGAACTGAAAGGAAGCACCGATGCGCGTCATGGTCATTGTGAAGGCGACGAAGAACTCCGAGGCCAGCGTGATGCCCGACGAGAAGCTGCTGACCGAGATGGGCAACTACAACGAGGAGTTGGTGAAGGCCGGCGTCATGCTGGCCGGTGACGGGCTGCACCCGAGCAGCAAGGGCAAGCGCATCCGGTTCGCGGATGGGAAGAAGAGCGTCATCGACGGTCCGTTCGCGGAGACGAAGGAGCTCATCGCCGGCTATTGGATGTGGCAGGTGAAGTCGATGGAAGAGGCCGTGGAGTGGGCGCGCCGCTGCCCGCCCCCCATGCCCGGTGAGGAGTCGGAGCTGGAGATTCGCCCCGTCTTCGAGGCCGAGGACTTCGGCGCCGAGTTCACCCCGGAGCTGCGCGCGCAGGAGGACAAGCTGCGCGCCGAGTTGGAGCAGAAGCAGAAGGCGTGAGGCGCGGCGGGATGAGGCCCGGTGCTTCCGGGCTTCCTCGCGTCGTCAGAGCCGGGTGTTAACTCCTGATGGGCGCTCCCATGAGTTCGGAGCATGCGTCAGGGGGACGGCATGACGTTGCGTGAAGCAGGTGCACTGCTCTTGAGTGTGCTTCTCGTGGGCTGCGCGACACCGCGAGTCGTGCGCCTGGACACTGGACAAGGCGAGCCTATCGTCTACCTCCCTCCGAAAAACGCGAAGCCCGTCGTGGTGGACGAAGCCGCGTTCCGGAAAGTGATGACCCGGCTCGTGCTCGACATGCGCTTCTCCCTTCGCGAGGAGGCGGAGCGTCCACGGGTCCGCCACGCCTCGTGGAACTCGGAGCCCCAAGGTGCCGGACGCGACTACGGCGCCTGGTGCTCCCGCCAGGACAGCCCTGGCGAGTGCCTCACGCTCCTGGAGGGTGGCTTCACCTTCCTGGACGCCAAGGCGCGCCGGCAGATGGCGCTCACCTTCGCCTGGGATGGCGTGTGGGAGGGCGTGCAGGACGCCGTGGAGGAGGTCGTCAACCCGCTCGCGCTCAAGGCCATGCTGACATCGGCGCTGGCCGCGTACATGCTCCTCGTCGTCGCGCCCGAGCCCGTGACGAAGCTCGTCGCCATCACCCTGACGACCTTCGTCCTCGCCTACCTCGGCGTGGACGCCTTCATGGGCCTCGTGGCTGGCTGGCAGCGACTGTCCGCGGACGCAGAACGCGCGGTGTCGTTCCAGGAATTGGAGGACGCGGGGCACCGCTTCGGCCAGGTCATGGGGGAGAACGGAGCGCGCGTGCTCATCCTCGCGCTGACGGCGGCGCTGAGTGGTGGAGCCGCGAGCATGGCCTCCAAGGGACCGACGCTGCCCGGCTTCGCCAGCGCGGCCCTGGCCGCCGAGACTCAGGCGGGCTTCCGGCTGTCCGCGGCGATGGCAGGGGGCGTGCGCTCCATCTCCGTGGCGGAGGGCGTCATGACTGTGGGCCTCGCGCCCAACGCGGTTGCCATGACCGCTCGCGGGCCCGGCGATGCAGACGCACCCTCATCTTCGGACGGCGTCCCCACGAAGCTCCTTGAGAATCAACAACCCCACCTATTGGACAAGGAGCAGAAAATCGCACGGTTGGTAGGCGTTCGCCCCGTCCGAGTCACAGACCCCGACTTTCTACGGTATGTGAACAACGGTTCCATCAAGTGGGTGGTGACTGCGGAGGGGGAGTTGCTGATTGTCCCGCACACATGGCGAGCAACCGAGATCTCGCACGCGGTCGCCAGCGGAGGACGCCCAGTGCTCGCAGCAGGCGAAGCTGAAATCGCCGCCCATGGCACGCTGCGCATGGGGGTGGCGATCAAGCCGCACAGTGGCCACTACCTCTTCGAAGCCCCTGCAGCCATAAGCGCCAGGGCGCTGGAAATCGGCAGACGGGCCTTCTCTCAAGCCGGTATCGTGTTCCCCTAGAGACCTGCCCAATGAACCCGACTCGTGACATTTTTGATGAGGCCCTGGAGTGGCCCCTCTCGAAAATGAATGCATGGCTCGACCAGCTCACCCTGGGTGGGGCCGTAGAGGGCAAGCCCTTCAACTGGGAGGTCTTCGCGTTCACCATCGCAATCAGAGCGCGCGAAGAAAGAAGCCCTGACTGGGCCCACGTTGCCCTTCGCATCTACGATGCCCTCGTGAAGCGGCCTCCTACAGGTGCCGATGCCCACACATTCTGGATATCGGCAATGAGCCTCCGCGCATGGATGATTGCCGAGCTTGGCGAACGCGAAGGTGACCCCGTCCTCGATTCGGAGCCCATCGTCGCGTGGATCCAGCGCCTCACGACGATGTCGCTGGAGGAAGCGTCACGATGGATGGCGCTGGCGCAGGAAGACTTCCGCGCCATCCCCATCGAGAAGCTCCTCGTCATGCGCAGGATCAAGCACGGGCTCAACACCCTGGCCCACGCCCTTCACAAGACGCAGGTGGAGCGGAAGCACCCTGAACTCGTCCCATGGCTCCAGTTCAGGACCCGCCTGCCCTGACGCGGCGCCCTACCTCAGCCCGCCAGGCGCCTGCGTTACATGGTTCAGGAAGTCGCGCAGGATCCGCGCCGTCGCCCCCCAGATGACGTGCGTCCCATACGTGTAGAAGTACAGGTCCCGCTCCGCCCCCAGGAGTTCCTTCCGCTCCACGCGGAGGATGGACGGGTCCAAGAGGCCCGACAGCGGCACCTCCAGAATGAAGGCCACCTCCTCGGGGCTCGGCCGGTACTTCCCGTCCCCGGGAATCACCCCCACGAAGGGTCGCACCCGGTACTGCGAAATCGTGGGCACCTCATCCAGCATGCCCAGCACCCGCACGCCGCGTCGGTCGATGCCCAGCTCCTCCTCCGTCTCCCGCAGCGCCGTGTGCAGGGGCGTGGCGTCCTCCGGGTCCCTGCCTCCCCCCGGGAAGCTGTACTGGTCCGCGTGCGTCCGCAGCGTCGCGGGCCTGCGCGTGAAGAGCACGTGCGGCACGCCGTCCCGCTCGAACACCGGCACCAGCACCGAGGCCTCCCGCAAGGTCCACCCCGGCAGGTGCACCTCACGCGCCGGCCGCGAGGACAGCCGTGACTCCAGTGTCTGGAACAGCGCGTCCACACTCACGGCCCACGTCCTCTCACGCTAGTCGGTGAGCTGCTTCTCCACCGGCGGCGTCCCCGGCTCACCCGGAACCTCCACGTTCTCCGCGCCCGACATCGGACGCAGCTTCCCCGTCTGGAGCAGCGCCAGCAGCAGCACGCCCAGCGCCACGCGGTACACCACGAACACCAGCGTCGTCCGCGTGCGCAGGAAGCGCAGCAGCCACGCGATGGCCGCCATGCCCGACACGAAGGCCACCAGCGTCCCCACCCACAGGGCCATGGCGGATGGCCGCGTCTGCGCCTCCAGCAGGTGCTTGAGCTCGAAGACGCCCGCCAGCGTGGTGGCCGGAATGGACAGCAGGAACGAGTAGCGCGCCGCGTCCTCGCGCTTGAGGCCCAGCGACAGGCCGCCCGTCAGCGTCGTGCCAGAGCGGGACGCGCCCGGAATCAGCGCCAGCGCCTGCCACATGCCAATGAGGATGCCATCCTTCCACCGCATGTCCGCCAGCGTCCGCTGGTGCGAGGCCCGCTTCTCCACGATGAAGAGGATGAGGGCGAGCACGATGAGGCTCCCCGAAATCACGTAGAGCGAGCGGAACTCGTTCTCGATGAACTTCTTCAGCGTCAGCCCGGCGATGCCCACGGGCAGCGTGCCCACCAGGACGAACCACGCCAGCCGCGCCTCCAGCGTGCCGAAGGGCTCGCGCCGCGCCAGCCCCCGGAAGAAGGCCGCCACCAGCGACACGATGTCCTTGCGGAAGTAGATGAGCACGGCCGCCACCGTGCCCAACTGGATGACCGCCGAGTACGCCGCGCCCGGGTCCCTCCAGCCGAACAGCTCCGGCGCGATGCGCAGGTGCGCCGTGGAGCTGATGGGGAGGAACTCCGTGAGACCCTGGACCAGACCCAGGACAATGGCTTCGAGGAGGCTCATAGGGTGCGGCTCCCGGATGTATGCCCGCTCTCCCCGCCCAGCAAGGGTGTTCCACCGCCTCTGTACGCACGAACACCCACGGCCCGCGCGGGACGGGTAGGCTCGGACCGCACCATGCCCCCTGCCCCCCTCTGTCCCTGCTCCTCCGGCCTGCGCTACCGCGAGTGCTGCGCGCCCTTCCACCGCGGCGAGGCCGAGCCGCCCGACGCCGAGCGCCTCATGCGCAGCCGCTACAGCGCCTTCGCCCTGCGCGAGGTGGACTGGCTATGGAAGACGCTGCACCCCAGCCACCCCGACCGCGCGCGCCCCCAGGACGAGGTCCTGCGCGAGCTGCGCGCCTTCGCCCAGGCGCACCAGTACCCGAAGCTGGTGGTGATGGACCGCCGGGCACCGGACGGGGACGGGCTGGCGCAGGTGCTCTTCTTCGCCAAGGTGTTCGAGAAGGGAAAGGACCGCTCCTTCGTGGAGCGCTCCGACTTCCGCCATGACGGCGCCGGCTGGCGCTACCTGTCCGGCACGGCGCTGGCGCCCAAGGCGCTCTCCGTCCCACCCGAGTCCCTCACGCTCGCCACGTTCCCTCGCCAGGTGGGCGTCTGAAAGTGGATGGAGCAGGCTGTCCGCCCGCCCTGGGAGGCGGCAGTCTCCCGTTGAAATGAAGGGGCCCTTTTCGTAGGTTCCCCGCTGACTTCGAGGAGCGCTGCGAGGCCGGAACCGGCCCCAGGCTCGAAGCGGAATCACCCAACGGCGCTCACCTGTCCGCGTCTCTTGCGAGGGTGAGTCGTCGCAGCATCCACACCGACCATTCCCGAGCCCGGGGCGCCGCGCCCGCTGGACCAGGAGCCATTGCCATGACCGCCGCAACCAAGTCCCAGAAGCAGGATTACGCCATCGCCGACCTGTCGCTCGCCGACTGGGGCCGCAAGGAAATCCGCATCGCCGAGAGCGAAATGCCCGCGCTCATGGCCATCCGCGAGGAATACGCCAAGACGCAGCCGCTCAAGGGCGCGCGCGTGACGGGCTCGCTGCACATGACCATCCAGACGGCCGTGCTGGTGGAGACGCTCCAGGCGCTGGGCGCCGAGGTCCGCTGGGCGTCGTGCAACATCTACTCCACGCAGGACCACGCCGCCGCCGCGCTGGTGAAGGTCGGCACGCCCGTGTTCGCGCACAAGGGCGAGTCCCTCAAGGAGTACTGGGACTTCACCCACCGCATCTTCGACTTCGGCCCCGCGGGCAGCGAGCACGAAGGTCCGAACATGATTCTGGACGACGGCGGTGACGCCACGCTGCTCATGCACCTGGGCAAGCGCGCGGAGAAGGACGCCAGCGTCCTGGCCAACCCCCAGAGCGAGGAAGAGCGCGAGCTGTACGCCGCCATCAAGGCGAAGCTGGCCGAGGACGGCACCTGGTACACGCGCAAGAGCGCGAAGATTCTGGGCGTCACCGAGGAGACGACCACGGGCGTGCACCGCCTCCAGGAGATGTCCGCCAAGGGCACGCTCCTGTTCCGCGCCATCAACGTCAACGACAGCGTGACGAAGAGCAAGTTCGACAACCTGTACGGCTGCCGTGAGTCGCTGGTGGACGGCATCAAGCGCGCCACGGACGTGATGGTCGCCGGAAAAATCGCCGTCGTCGCGGGCTACGGCGACGTGGGCAAGGGCTCCGCGCAGGCGCTGCGCGCGCTGTCCGCCCAGGTGTGGGTGACGGAGATCGACCCCATCTGCGCGCTCCAGGCGGCCATGGAAGGCTACCGCGTCGTCACCATGGACTACGCCGCGGACAAGGCGGACATCTTCGTGACGGCCACCGGCAACAAGGGCGTCATCACGCACGACCACATGGCGAAGATGAAGGACCAGGCCATCGTCTGCAACATCGGCCACTTCGACAACGAAATCGAGGTCGCCGCCCTGGAGAAGTACCAGTGGGAGGAGATCAAGCCGCAGGTCGACCACGTCATCTTCCCGGACAACAAGCGCATCATCCTGCTGGCCAAGGGCCGGCTGGTGAACCTGGGCTGCGGCACCGGCCACCCCAGCTACGTGATGTCCAGCTCGTTCGCGAACCAGACCATTGCGCAGATTGAGCTGTACTCGCAGAGCGCCAACTACGAGGTCGGCAAGGTGTACGTGCTGCCCAAGCACCTGGACGAGAAGGTCGCTCGCCTCCAGCTCAAGAAGCTCAACGCGCAGCTCACCGAGCTGAGCCAGGAGCAGGCCGACTACATCGGCGTGAAGACCTCCGGCCCGTACAAGCCGGACACCTACCGCTACTAAGCGGTCCGCTGTCGCCCTCGCCCGCCTGTCCCGGGGCGAGGGCCCGCCCTGCCGGAGCCTTGAAGCACCACGGGCCGCCTCCCTCCCTGGGAAGCGGCCCGTGTGCTTGCGGGCCCTCACGCGCCGGCGAGGCGGCGTGAGGCCCGAATCGAAGCGCCCTGACTCAGACGGCCTTCAGGCGGCGGCCACCCGAGGGCGTGGCGCCCTTGGCGGCATCCCGCAGCGCGTCCTTCTTCTCCTCGATGCGCTCCCAGGAGAACTCCTTCTCCGTGCGGCCGAAGTGCCCGTAGGCGGCGGTCTTCTGGTAGATGGGCCGCAGCAGATTCAGGTACTCGGTGATTTCGCGCGGGCGCAGGCCGAACGTCTTGCGGACGGCCAGGGCGATGCGCTCCTCCGGGACCGTGGCGGTGCCGAAGGTCTCCACCATGACGCTGACGGGCTCGGCCACGCCGATGGCGTAGGACACCTGCACCTCGCAGCGCCGGGCCAAGCCCGCGGCCACCACCGTCTTGGCGATGTGCCGGCCCATGTACGCGGCCGAGCGGTCCACCTTGGACGGGTCCTTGCCGCTGAACGCGCCGCCACCGTGACGGCCCATGCCGCCGTAGGTGTCCACGATGATCTTCCGGCCCGTCAGGCCGGAGTCACCCATGGGGCCACCCACCACGAAGCGGCCGGTGGGGTTGATGAAGAACTTCGTCTTGTTGTCGATGAGCTTCTTGGGCAGCGCCTTCGCGATGACGTCCTCGCGGATGGCCTCCTGGATCTTCTTGTTGGAGACCTCATCGGAGTGCTGCGTGGACACCACCACCGCGTCGATGCGGACGGGGCGGCCGTCGCGGTACTCCACCGTCACCTGGCTCTTGCCGTCCGGGCGAATCCACGGGTGCTGCTTGCGACGCGCGTCCGCCAGGCGGCGGGTGATGGCGTGGGCGTAGTGGATGGGGGCCGGCATCAGCTCCGGCGTCTCGTCGCACGCGAAGCCGAACATCATGCCCTGGTCGCCGGCGCCCTGGTCCTTCTTGTTGTCGACACCCCGGGCGATGTCCTGGCTCTGGCCTTCGATGGCCACCATGACGCCGCAGGTGTTGCCGTCGTAGCCCATGGCGCTGTCGGTGTACCCGATGCGGCAGATGGTGCCGCGGACGATCTTCGGGATGTCCACGTAACAGTTCGTCGTCACCTCACCCGCGACGATGGCGAGGCCCGTCTTGACGAGCGTCTCCACTGCGACGCGCGCTTGAGGGTCCTTGGCGATGATGGCATCCAGCACACCGTCGGAGATCTGATCGGCGATCTTGTCCGGGTGGCCTTCAGTGACGGATTCAGACGTGAACAGGAAGTCGGTAGGCATGTCGTCTCAGAGGCTGCGCTGACAGTGCGCGAAAGCCGGACACTAAACGTGGCGTCCTAGAGGAGTCAAACGCGCAAGCGGGCCGCATCATTCAACTTTTCGGAATCCGCCAGCACCCGGCGTCCCGGCGGCGACGGCCGCATGGCCGCTCTCCGCCTCCGCATGAATTTCGCGAGGCGCCGGACGTTCCCTTGGGCTAACAGACGTCCGCGCATCCGCTCTGGAGGAACAGCCCGACATGAACGCCCGCTACCGTACCCTCGCCTTCCTGGCCACCTTCGCCGTCGCCCTCCCCGCGCTCGCCGCGAAGCAGGACCCCGTCGCCAAGCCGGTGAAGACCGTGGTGCAGTCCGTGCGCTACGAGCGCGACGCCCTGGCCCTCAAGCACTTCGGCAGCGAGGAGCAGGGCAAGTTCCTGCTCGGCGACAACTGGGCCGAGGGCACCGAGGCGCAGCGCAAGGAGTTCGTCACGCTGTTCCAGGACCTCTTCGCGAACATCGCCTTCCCGCGCGTGCGGGAGAACTTCAAGAACCTGGACACCATCACCTACGAGCCCTCCCAGGTGCAGGGCGCCGAGGCCACGGTGGCCTCCACCGTCTTCATCAAGCACCCGCTGAAGACGCAGGAGATGAAGCTCAAGTACCGGCTGGTGAAGGAGGCCGCCGCCTGGAAGGTCGTGGACGTGACGGTGCTGGGCTCGTCCATGCTCCAGGACATCCGGGACACGCAGGTGAAGCCGCTGATGGCGAAGGGCGGCTGGGACCTCTTGCTGGAGCGCATGCGCGCGGAGCTGGCGAAGGTGAAGAAGAAGTAGCCCGCACCTGCCCGGCGGCCGGGCCACTCCGCCGTACGGGATTTGTACCGGCTGCTGTGCGACGTGCCCGAGGGCGGCCTGGAAGACCGGCTCCAGTGGGTGGAGCGCTGGATGCAGTGGCTGCGCGAGCGCATCCCCGCCCACGCGCTGGTGGACGCCTCCGAACCGGAGGCCTCCGCCGCCGACAGCCGGCTGGCCCTGATGGTGCGCGTGCTCGAAGGCGAGCCCGCCATGCGCGCCACCCTCACCCGGCTGGTGTCCGCCGTGTTCGAGGGCAGCCGGGGCCTCAAGCTCTTCGCCCAGGTGGGCCTGCCCGCCGGACAGGGCTTCTTCGCGGAGGCGTCGGACCGGCTCGCCCGTTCACTGCTGCCCGCCCCGCCGGAGCCCGGCAAGCTGTCGGAGCTGCTCTTGCGCCTGTGCCCGGACCCGGACGACGCGGACTGGCTGGCGCGGCTGTCCCCCGCGCGGCTCGCGCAGCTCGCGGCGCTGGTCGGTGAACCCGCGTCGCCAGAGCCCATGCCCGCCGCCCGCGTGCGCGCGGACTTGATGGACGCGCTGCTGCTGCTGGCGGTGCAGGTGGCGGCCCTGGGCATGGCCGAGGACGTGCGCGACCGCAGCCCGGAGACGTCCTTCCGCGCCTCGCCCTTCCTGCGGATGCGGCTCGTCTGCGACGCGGTCCTGGCGCGCGACGCGGCGGCGGACACGCTGCGGGACTTGTCGCAATGCGTGGCGGACTGCCGCCAGGTGGTGGGCAGCGTGTCACGCCACCTGGAGGACGCGGGCGTCAGCGTGGACCTGGTGTACCGGCTGGAGCGCATCCGCCGGGTCCTGGAGCGCATGGAGGCCATTGCCCGCGTGCTGGGGGCCGCGCGGGGCGAGCCGCGCTGGCGCGAGGCCATGACCCTGGTGTCGGACCTGCTGCGGCGCGCGCACGCGGACCGCTCCGTGGTGGAGCTGGTGAAGCGCAACGTGCGGATGCTGGCGCGCAAGGTCATTGAACGCGCGGGGCACTCCGGCGAGCACTACATCACCAGCACCCGCGAGGGCTTCCACGCCATGGTGCACTCCGCGGCGGGCGGCGGGCTGGTGACGGCGGTGGCGGTGGCCCACAAGACGTTCCTGTCGGGCTTGCTGCTGGCGCCCTTCTTCACCTTCCTGGCCGTGGGCCTCAACTACGCCCTGGCCTTCCTCCTCATCCAGGCGCTGGGCTTCACCCTGGCCACCAAGCAGCCGTCCGTGACGGCGGCCACGCTCGCGGGCGCGGTGGGCGAAGGCGCCCGGGGTGAGCGGCTGGCGAGCCTGGTGGAGCTCATCCCGCGCATCACCCGCTCCCAGTTGGCGGCCTTCGTGGGCAACCTGGGCGTGGTGGCCCCAGCAGCCGTCGTGTTCGCGCTGGGGTACCAGCTCAGCACCGGCAACGCCTTCATGAGCCCGGCCAAGGCCCAGGCCACGGTGGCCTCCCTGCACCCGTGGAAGAGCGGCACGCTGATCTTCGCCGTCATGACGGGCGTCATGCTGTGGATGAGCAGCGTGGCGGGCGGGTGGCTGGAGAACTTCGTGGTGTACCGGCGGTTGCCCGAGGCGCTGGCCCACCACCGCGTGCTGCGGCGGCTTCTGGGAGAGGCGCGCGCCCGGCGGCTGGCGGAGGGCTTCCAGCACGCGGCCTCCGGCCTGGGGGCCAACGTGACGCTGGGCTTCCTGCTGGCCCTGGGGCCCGTGGTGGGCGGCTTCTTCGGGCTGGGGCTGGACGTGCGCCACGTCACCTTCGTGCTGGGCTCGCTCTCCCTGGCGGGCACGGCGCTGGGGCCTGGGGCGGTGCTCCAGCCGGAGTTCCTGGCCGCGCTGGCGGGCATGGCCCTCACCGGCCTCATCAACTTCGGGGTGTCCTTCTCGCTCGCGCTGGGGGTGGCCGTCCGCGCCCGTGACGTCCCGACCCGCGAGGCCCTGCCCTTCCTGCGCGCCGTGCTCGCGCACCTCGTGAAGGACCCGCGCTCGTTCCTTTTGCCCCCCAAGGAACCGGAAAACGACGTGCTGCGGGTCTCCGCGCCGCCCGCTCCCTGAGCACGGGCCTGGGGCGCCCTCCGGCATGACGCGGGCGTCCGAGGCAGGGCAGCGGCCTGGCGGCCGGGCTTTGCCTTTCGGGCCCGGGCGTTTGCCGGTAGGGTCGCCGCCGCATGAGCGGCGATAGAAACCCGAACTCCCACTCCCGTTTCGCCCAAGCCTTCGCCGGACTGCTGGTCCGCAGGCCCGGGGCGGTCCTCCTGGTGATGCTGGCCCTGCTGGCCGTGTCGCTGTGGGGGACGTCGAAGCTGCACATCAACTCCAACCAGCTCGACCTCATCTCCCAGGATTTGGACGAGGTGAAGGACGTCAAGCAGGTCATCGACATGGTGGGCGGCAGCGGCTTCCTCATGGTCGCCCTGCGCTCTTCGGACGAGGCCGCGCTCAAGCGCACCGCCGACGACCTCGCGAAGCTCATGCAGGAGGACACGGAGTACGTCCGCAACGTCTCCTACAAGCTGCCCGTCGAGTTCATCCAGCAGAACATGGTCCTCTTCGTGAAGACGGAGGACCTGGTCGAGGGCAAGCGCCGCATCATGGCGTTCCTGCGCGACAAGCTGAAGCGCAGCAACCCGTTCTTCATCGACCTGGGCGGCTCCGAGCCCGTCGAGCTGAACATGCAGGACCTGGTCGACAAGTACTCTTCCATTGGCAAGAAGAGCATCCGCGACGACTACAACATCTCTGACGACAAGAAGATGCTCCTGCTGCTCGTCAAGCCGATGTGGGACAACACCGAAATCGGCAAGACGAAGGCCTACCTGGAGCGGCTCAAGGGCCAGCTCGACGCGTACTCCGCGCAGCCGGGCAAGGTGAAGCTGGAGGAGGACTACCAGCGGATGGGCGACGGGGAGCGCATCGCCTACGGCTTCACCGGCTCGTACAAGACGACGGTGGATGACTCCTACGCGATTGAGGAGTCGCTGGAGCCGGTGACGCTCATCGCCCTGGGCGCCATCTTCGTCATCACCATCCTCTTCTTCCGCAAGCTGGCGCCCACCTTCCTCGTCGTGACGGGGACGGTGGTGGGCACGCTGTACACGCTGGGCTTCACCTACGCGACGGTGGGTGAGCTGAACATGATTACGTCCATCCTGGGCGGCATCCTGCTCGGCTTCGGCATCGACTACGGCATCCACTTCGTCTTCCGCACGCGGCTGGAGCTGGGCGCGGGCAAGCCGTACGACGTGGCCATCCGGGACGCGGTGATGAACGCGGGCCGTCCGGCCGCGGTGGCCGCGGTGGTGACGGCGGGCTCCTTCTTCGTGCTGATGGTCAGCGAGTTCCGCGGCTTCAGCCAGTTCGGCTTCCTGGCCGGCGCGGGCACGCTCATCCTGGGCCTGACGCTGTTCTGCTGGAGCGCGGCGATTCTGGCGCTGGCCGGCCGCATCAACCCGGAGCTGCCCCAGAAGCTCATCGGCATGATGAAGCCGCCGCCCACCAACTCCGCCACCACCGGCAAGGAGCTGCGCATCCCCAAGCCGAAGTGGGTGCTGGGCATCAGCACCACCATCGTCGCGCTCATCTGCGCCGCCGCGGTGCCCTGGGCCGGTTCGGAGGAGCCGCCCAAGGGCGTGGAGCTGGGCTTCCTCGAGCGCCTCAAGTACGGCGTGAGCTTCAACTACAACACCCGCGCGCTCATCCCCGACGGCATGTCGTCCGTGCTGCTCCAGGACGAAATCAACGAGCGCTTCAACATCTCCAGCGACCCGATGGCCATCTACACCAAGGACCTGGACGAGGCCGAGGGTGTGTACCGGGAGCTGACGCAGAACCCGGAGAAGTACCCCTCCATCGACCAGGTGGTGAGCATCTTCACCTTCGTGCCCCCGGCGGAGACGGCCGCGGCCAACGCCAAGGTGCTGGAGGAGTGGAAGGCGGAGATGCAGCAACTGGAGGACGAAGGCTTCTCCGTCGCCGCGCTGCCGCCGGAGATGCAGGCCAACGCGGACTTCTTCAAGAAGGTGCTGGACGCCAAGCCCTTTGACGTCCACGGCGTCCCGTCCAACTACACCGCCCAGTTCCGCAACCTGCCCTCCGCGAAGCCGGAGAACCACGGCTACCTCACGTTCATCTACGCGAGCGTGGACCTGCTGGACGGCCAGAAGATGCTGAAGTTCTCCGACGAGACGAAGGTCATCAAGGCCGCGTACACGCCGGGCAGGTATGACCAGGACGCGTGGGACCCCAAGGCCCCCACGGTGGAGAAGGAGTTCCGCGCCGCGGGCGCCACGCAGCTCTACGCGCGGCTGGCGCGCATCGTCCTCTGGGACGGCAAGGTGACGGTGGTGCTCACCGCGCTGTGGATTCTGGCCATGCACTTCCTGGACTTCCGCAACGCGAAGCTGGCGCTGGCGTCCGTGATTCCGCTGGGCGTGGGCGTGGCGATGATGCTGGGCATCATGGCGCTGACGGGGCTGCGCCTGAACTTCATGAACATCATCATCCTGCCCATCCTCCTGGGCTTCGGGGTGAGTCACGGCCTGTACCTGCTCCACCGCTTCCTGGAGGGCACCTCCCCCCTGGTGGCCCTGCGCAGCGTGGGCGCGGCCGTCGCGTCCTCCACGCTCACCGCGGTGGTGGCCTTCGCGGCGCTGCTGGCCGCGGCCCACAACGGCCTGCGCTCCATGGGTCTGGTAGCGTGCATTGGCCTCATCACCACGCTGGTGGTGTCCTTCACCGTGCTGGCCGCGGTGATGCAGCTCATGTACGACCGGCGTCAGCGCGAGTCGGGCGCGTCCTCGGGTGGGGGCGGCGCGGCTGGCGGTGGCAAGGACTCCGAGCCGAAGGCGGCCTGAGCCGCCCTGGCCCGGGCGTGCACCTGAAGGAGGCCCCCTTCCCGCGGGAGGGGGCCGGGAGAGGGACATCATGATGAAGCGACTGTTGCCCGTGCTCGGGCTGGGCCTGCTGTCCGGGTGCTCCGCGGTGAAGAATCAGCGGCTGCGCGGTGACTACGACACGGTGGACAAGCACCAGGTGAAGCGCCTGGTGGTGGTGACGCAGCCGCTGCCCGACGGCAAGGTCGCCGTGGGCGAGCTGTGGAGCCTCATCGCCCGCCAGTGGGTGAACCAGAACCGCGACTTCCTGGTGAAGGAGAGCGCGGCGCTGCCTGACGTGCCCACGGACGCCACGTTCAAGAGCCTGTGCGTGGAGGGGTTGGAGGGCGTGCTCTGGCTGTCCCCCCAGATTCAGCTCCGGGGCAGCGGCGCGGAGGCCGCGGTGCACGCGAAGCTGGTGCGCTGCCGCGACGGCGAAGAGGTCTGGTTCGCCGAGGCCGCCGGGAGCTGGAACTCCAAGGACGAGGACTACGCGCAGCGCGTGGGCCAGTACGTCCAGGAGCTGGGTGAGGAAGTGGCGCCCTACGTGGTGCCGTCCAGCAAGCTGCTGACGGCCGCGCTGGACACCCTGCCCAATCCCGAACTGAGCGAAGCGGACAAGGACGAGAAAATCGAGCTGGGTGAGTAGGCTCCCCGCTCGTGGATGAACAGACGGTCGCGCTGAGGCTGGCCCTGGCCGCCCTGCTTGGGGGCGTGCTGGGTCTGGAGCGTGAGGTGCGCGGCCAGGCGGCCGGGCTGCGCACCCACATCCTCGTGTGTCTGGGCGCGTGCTGCTTCACGCTGGCCAGCGTCTTCATCGAAGTGGCGCTGGGCCCTGACACCCCCGAGGGTACCCGGGGCGACATCGGCCGCATCGCCAGCCAGGTGGTGGTGGGCATCGGCTTTCTGGGCGCGGGCGTCATCCTGCGCCACAACGGACAGGTGAAGGGCCTGACGACGGCGGCCAACCTCTGGCTCACCGCCTCCGTGGGCCTGGCGGCCGGCCTGGGCTTCTACTTCGCCGCCGTCACCACCATGGCCATTGCCCTGCTGTGCCTGATGGGCCTGCGCCCCCTGGAGCGCGCCATCAACCGCTACCGCAAGCGGCGGAGCGCGACGCGCGGCCCGGACGAAGACGCCGAGGCCTAGCGACGCCCGCTTCCAGGACGTCCGGCCCGCGCTGCTGCTTGCGCCATTAACGCAACTTGGTTACAACAACACCCCGGAAACCACTACCACCGTCCCGGCCTGACTCCGCGGCGGCCGGAGCCCACCATGCCCAAGGGAAACCGCACCATCATCCAGCTCGTGTCGTCGGCGGGCACTGGCTACGTCTACACAACGACGAAGAACAAGCGGAAGTCGCAGGAGAAGCTCCAGTTGAAGAAGTACGACCCGCGCGTGCGCAAGCATGTGCTGTTCGTGGAGGGCAAGCCGTGACGGCGCCCGCGACCCGGCTGCCCGTCACGGTGCTCTCCGGCTTCCTGGGGGCGGGGAAGACGACGCTGCTCAACCACGTCCTCCAGAACCGGGAGGGTCTGCGGGTGGCGGTCATCGTCAACGACATGAGCGAGGTGAACATCGACGGCCGGCTGGTGAAGACGGGCGGCGCGCTGAGCCGGGTGGACGAGAAGCTGGTGGAGCTGTCCAACGGCTGCATCTGCTGCACGCTGCGCGAGGACCTGCTGCTGGAGGTCTCCCGGCTCGCCCGGGAGGGCCGCTTCGACTACCTGCTCATCGAGTCCACCGGCATCTCCGAACCGCTGCCCGTCGCGGAGACGTTCACCTTCACGGACGAGCAGGGCCAGGGCCTGTCGGACGTGGCGCGGCTGGACACGCTCGTCACGGTGGTGGACGCCCTCAACTTCCTGCGGGACTGGAACGCCGCGGATGACCTCGCGGCGCGCGGACTGGCCGCGGCGGACGAGGACGAGCGCACCGTGGTGGACCTGCTGGTGGAGCAGGTGGAGTTCGCGGACGTGCTCGTCCTCAACAAGACGGACCTCGTCCCGGCGGAGGAGCTGGCCCGGCTCAAGGACATCCTGCGCAAGCTCAACCCGGAGGCGCACCTCGTCGCTGCCGAGCGGGGCCGCGTGCCCCTCGCCGCCGTGCTCAACACCGGCCGCTTCGACTTCGAGCGCGCGCGGCGCGCCCCGGGCTGGCTCAAGGAGCTGCGAGGCGAGCACACGCCGGAGACGGAGACCTACGGCATCCGCAGCTTCGTCTTCCGTAGCCGCGTGCCCTTCCACCCCGCGCGGCTGTGGGACTTCATCCACGAGAGCTGGAAGGGCGTGCTGCGCTCCAAGGGCTTCTTCTGGCTCGCCACGCGGATGGACATCGCCGGCGTCTGGGCCCAGGCGGGCGGCGCCTGCAGCTTCGAGCCCGGCGGCGTGTGGTGGGACGCGATGCCCCGCGCCGAGTGGCCGGAGGATGCCCAGGCGCGCGCCGACATCGAGCGCGAGTGCGTGGGCCCGCACGGCGACCGGCGGCAGGAAATCGTCTTCATCACCCAGGACGCGGACCACGAGGAGATGGCCCGCCTGCTCGAGGCCTGCCTGCTCACGCCGGCGGAGCTGGCGCGCGGGCCCCAGCACTGGGCGCGCCTGGAAGACCCGTTCCCCGAGTGGCAGGTGCAGCGGACGGAAGAGGACGAGGAGCACGCCTGATGCACTCCGCCCTCCGCCCCCTCGCGCCGCCCGCCCACGCCTTCGTGTGGACGCCCGAGGAGCTCGCGGACGTCTACCGCGAGGACCTCAACCTCTGCGTCTGGCGCCGGGGCCTGGACGCGCCGCTGGCGCAGTGGCTCAGCGACGTGACGGCCACGCGCGAGCTGGACGTCATCGCCCGGGTGCGGGGCGACGCGCCGGACTTGCGGCGCCGGCTGGACGGCCTGCCGCAGGGCCCTCTGTTCGAGGCCTGGCTCGCGGACGTGCACTTCCTGCTGCACCTCTACACGGACCTGGTCGGGGCGGCGGAGCTGGGCGTGCGCCTCCACATCCTGGCCAGCGACATGTGCCCGCGCTTCCACGTGGACCGCGTGGGCGTCCGGCTGCTCTGCACCTACGCGGGGCCGGCCACCGAGTGGCTGGAGAATGCGCACGTCGTACGCGGCGCGCTGGGCGCATCAGGTGACGTCACGCGGCCCGGCGCGACTGTCCACGCGCTGGAGCGCTTCGACGTGGCGCTCCTCAAGGGCGAGTCCTGGCCCGGCAATCAGGGCAACGGCGCCGTGCACCGCTCCCCCGCCATCGCCGGAAGTGGCCAGCGGCGACTCTTTCTTTCCATTGAAGCACTCTAAAGGAACCCTCCATGTCGAAGGTCTGCCAGGTCACCGGAAAGCGGCCGCTCGTCGGCAACACCGTCTCCCACGCCAACAACCGGCACAAGCGGCGCTCGCTGCCGAACCTCCAGTGGCACCGCTTCTGGGTGCCCAGCATGAACCGCTTCGTGAAGCTGCGGGTGAGCGCGCACGGCATCCGCATCATCAACCAGCGCGGCATCGACCGCGTGGTGCGGGAGCTGCTCGCGGAGGGAGTGAAGCTCTGATGCGCCGCCGCGATGGACGCCCCACCTGTCCGCGCCGCCTCCGAGCCGCCGCGCGGCACCGACCTCGTGGCCGTGAGTTCGCGCCCCCGCTGCTCGTCGACGTCGCGGCGGACGACGCGGACGAAGCCCCGGCGCCGCCGCCCCACCTGAACGTCGTCCCTCCCCCGAACCCCTGAGCGAGAAAGACACAGCCATGGCGAAGAAGAGCAAGGTCGCGCGCAACGCGCAGCGCAAGGCCCTGGTCGCGAAGTACGCGAAGCGCCGCGCGGCGCTGAAGGCCCGCATCCGCGACCTCACCGTGTCCCATGAAGAAAGGCGCGCGGCGCAGGACGCGCTGGCGGCGCTGCCCCGCGACGCGAACCCCAACCGCGTGACGAACCGCTGCGCGCTGACGGGGAGGCCTCGGGGCAACCTGAGGCGCTTCGGCCTGTCGCGCATCGCGTTCCGTGAGAAGGCGCTCCGGGGAGAGATTCCCGGCGTCATCAAGTCGAGCTGGTGAGCCACGCCGCGGCGGCCGCTCAGTGGCGCGTGTGCCGCCGCGCCTCCGAGGAAGGCGCCTCGCGACGAGGCGCCGCTTCGCCCTCCCCGCTGGCCCACTGCCGCGCCATGCCGGAGGACTCCCGGGCCGAAGACGGCACCGGGGGCTCTTCGTCGGCGTCGTCGTGCGCCCAGCCCAGTCCACCCGTCAAATCGTGCTGGAGCGGCAGGCCCGCCGTGGTGGAGGCGCGCCGCGCGGGCGCCAGGGCCTCCGGCATGAGGTCCGGCAGGTGCGACAACTCCTCACGCAGGTAGACATCCTCGCCGTCGATGTCCGCCACATCCGAGAAGGACCTCCGGCAGTCGCGCGTGAAGAGGCGCCCCCTGCCGATGAAGAAACCCGCCGCGTCCGCGGCGATGATGGTGCCTACCTTCTCACCGTCCCGGTCTCTCGCGGTCATACCCATCTGGATGTTGGCGGGATTGAACATGCTTGCTCCTGGGGCGGGCCCCTGCGCTCGTCCCGGCAAGGTGCACACGACGGCGCGCGTCCGGAATCCCCTTCGGGTCCGGTAGGCATGTTGGCAAGCCACCGCCATCCGCCCCGCCCTCACGGGCGCGGCGGCGTCAAGCCGTGTTCCGTCCCGAGGGCGGGGCCCCGTGCTCGGAGGGCTCGTGGTCCGTGGGCTCCGCGTTCCCTACACCCGGCGCGCCCGGCTCCATCGTCTCACTGAAGCGGCGGTCCATCTCCGTGCGCACGTAGCGCTCGATCTCCTCCGCCGTGGTCAGCTCCATGGCGTTCTGCAGCAGCTCCATGGCGTCCACGCGGCTCACCCGGCGCAGGAAGCGCTTCACCACCGGAATCTGCCCCGACGTCATGGACAGCTCGTCGAAGCCCAGCGCCAGCAGCATCAGCGTGTAGAGCGGATCTCCCGCCATCTCCCCACACATGGACACGGGGATGTTGGCCGCCCGGCCCGCGTCGATGATGCCGCGCAGTTGCCGGAGCACGGACAGGTGGAGGGGCCGGTAGAGGTAGGCGACCTCGCGATTCTGGCGGTCGATGGCCAGCGAGTACTGGATGAGGTCGTTGGTCCCCACCGAGAAGAAGTCCGCCTCCTGGGCCAGCCGGTCGGCGATGGTGGCCGCGCTGGGCGTCTCCACCATGATGCCCACGGGGAAGCGCTTGCCCACGGGCACCCCCGCGCGGCCCAGCTCCGTGCGGCAGGCCTCCAGCTCGCTGCGGGCCTCGCGCAGCTCGCTCACCCCGCAGATGAGGGGGAACATCAGCCGCAGGTTGCCGTGCACGCTGGCGCGCAGCACGGCGCGCAGCTGGGTGCGGAACAGCTCCCGGTTGGACAGGCAGTAGCGGATGGCCCGCAGGCCCATGGCCGGGTTGGGTTCCTTCTCGTGCTTCGTCTTGCCCGGCACCTTGTCACCGCCCAAATCCAAGGTGCGGATGGTGACGGGGCGTCCGCCCATGGCCTCCAGCACCTGGCGGTAGGCGCGGTAGTGCTCCTCCTCGGTGGGCGCCGTCTTCCGGTCCAGGAACATGAACTCGGTGCGGTACAGGCCAATGCCCTCCGCGCCGTGCGCCAGCAGCGAGGGGATTTCCTCCAGGAACTCGATGTTGCCGTTGAGGCGAATCTGGAAGCCATCGGTGCTGACCGCGGGCAGGTCCTTGGTCGCCAGGGCCAGCCGCTCGCTCTCCTGGTGGCGGCGCTGCTCCTCGCGAAAGACGGCGAGCTGCTCGTCCGAGGGGTTCACCAGCACCACGCCCCGGATGCCATCCATGGCCACCAGGTCGCCCGGCGAAATCTGTTCGCTGGCCCGGCCGGCGCCCACCACCGCGGGCGTCTCCCGCGCGCGGGCGACGATGGCGGTGTGGCTCGTCTGGCCGCCCAGGTCCGTCACGAAGCCCCCCACCCGGCCGCTGCGCGCCATCAGCGCCGCGTCCGCCGGAGACAGGTCGTGCGCGACGACGATGGCCTCCGCCGGGACCTCCACTTCCTCGTCCACCACCTGCCCCATCAGGTTGCGGATGATGCGGTCGGCGACGTAGTCCACGTCCGAGCGGCGCTCGCGGAAGTACTCGTCCGGGATGTTGTCGAACAGGTGCTTGATTTTGCGCGCCACCCGCCGGACGGCCCACTCGGCGTTGATGCGGTCCTCGATGATGAGCCGGTTCACCTCGTCCACGAGCATGGGGTCGTGGAGCATCAACCGGTGCGCCTCCAGGATGAGGGCGTGGTCGCTGCCCTCGGTGCGCGTAATCTGGTCCTTCAGCTCGGCGAGCTGGCGGTCCGACAGGTCGATGGCGGTCTTCATCCGCATCCGCTCGGGCTCGACCTCCGCCTCCGCCAGCCGCAGCTTGGGCGTGCGGATGCGTTTGCGGTCCAGGATGAAGGCGTGCCCCACCGCCACGCCGGGAGAGGCGCCGATGCCCAACAACCTCAAAGTGGGGGTGGCCTGGCTGCTCACGGTTCCTTCCGCTCCTGTCCGTCTACCGCGTTTTTCGAACGACCCTTCACTGCGCCTCGCCGAACCGGTCCCCAATGAGCTTCGCCAGCTCCTGGAGACAGGCCTCCGCGTCGTCGCCCTTGCAGGTGAGCTTCACCTGGGTGCCCTGGGCCGCCGCGAGCATCAGCACGCCCATGATGGATTTGGCATTGGCCTGCTGTCCCTGGGCTTCGATGGTGACCTCGCTCTTGAACCGGTTGGCCACCTTGACCATCTGCGCCGCGGCCCGGGCGTGCAGCCCCAGCGCGTTGATGATCTCGTATGTCCCTTCGACCACGCTTGCCATCGCGACTCCCACTCTCCTTAGAGGAATGCTCCCGCCACGCAGGCCAGGCCCGCCGCGACATAGAGCACCACGTAGTTCGGCACCCGACGGCTGACCAGCACGTAGGACGCCACCCCCAGGGCCAGGCACCCGGCCGCCAGCAGGGGCGCATACAGCCCACCCGCGTTGGCCCCGAATGACACCGCCAGCCAGGCGGCCACACCGCCCGCGCTCGCCGCCGCCACCGCCCGCAGCCGGGCCCCCCGCGCGGGGAGGTTGGCGCGAGCCACTGCTTCCACCAGCCTGTCACCCAGCGTCAGGCCCAGCCAATACAGGCGCACCCGTAGCAGCAGGTGCACCAGATTGTAGAGCACCAGGAACAGCGGCACCGCCCACACACCCAACAGCGGCACCAGCGCGGCGCTCACCGCCCCCGTCGCGGGCTTGAGGGACAGCCAGAAGAAGCCGTCCCCCAGCGCGGCCAGGGGCCCCATGAGCGCGGCCTTGAAGGCCACCACCTTGTCCGGCGTCTCCTCGCCGCGGGCGATGCGCTCTTCGTGGTTGATGACGCCGCCGACAATCGCCGCCGCGACGTAGGGGTGCGTGTTGAAGAAGACCAGATGCCGGCGCACCGCTTCCTCGCGCGCGGGCCCCCGCGGGTACAGCACCATCAGCGCGGGGTAGACGGCGTAGGCCAGCCCCAGGTTCTGCATGCCCTT
The DNA here is from genome assembly GCF_013372585.1 of Myxococcus sp. AM010. Classification (NCBI taxonomy): domain Bacteria; kingdom Pseudomonadati; phylum Myxococcota; class Myxococcia; order Myxococcales; family Myxococcaceae; genus Myxococcus; species Myxococcus sp. AM010. The sequence continues at coordinate 9,413 of NZ_JABXEO010000036.1, read as the reverse complement.
GGGGTTCCACGACGCCTGGAGGAAGAGCGAGCGCAGGAAGACGCGCAGCAGCACGCCGAAGGAGAGCGCGGCCTGGGGCGTGCTCATCGGTCCTCCAGGAGGAGGACACACACGACGGACACCGTCACCGCCGCCGCGCCCAGCCCCGCGTAGAGCGGCGCGCGCCGCGCGTGGCTGCCCTGCGCCGCGATGGCCGCCGCCACGGACGCCATGGCCGGCCAGGCCCACGCCAGCCCGCGCACCACCACGGGGGGCAGCGCCTGGAGCAGCGGCTCGATGAAGAAGCCCAGCAGCGCGCACAGCGCGGTGAGCGTGCCGTACACGGCGAAGTGGGGCCACATGCCCCACAGGTTCTGCCGCATGGCGCGGGTGATATTTCCCGCCTCCGCGGAGGCCAGCGCCACCCGGGCCAGCCGCGCCGTGTAGCCTTCCAGCAGCCGGTCACCCTTGCGCCCCACGCGTCCCAGTCCGATGAAGAGCAGCACGGCGAGCGACCAGATGGCCGGCGTGGAGCCCGCGCCCGTGGCCGCGGACAGCGTGGCCGCGGCGGCGCTGGCGCCCGTGGCCGCCAGGGTGTCGTTCTCCGGCAGCGCGGCGCCCAGGTTGGCGGTGCCCAGGAAGAACAGCTCCAGGAGCATGCCAATGGCCAGGCCGGACGCCACGTCATCCAGCAGGGCGCCCATGACAGTGGCGGCGACCAGGGGCCGGGACAGCATGGCCTGGAGGAACGCCTTGCGCTCCAACGCCACCAGTCCGCCCCACAGCCCCGCGAGCGCCACCTGGGTCCAGACGACGCTCACGCGCTCACCCGGCCTTCGCCCACCGCTCGCGGAGGTCCAGCAGGCCCACGGGCTTCTCGGCGGGCACCGCGCGGGCCGCCACCCGGACCCCCTGGTCGGCCAGCTGCTGGAGCGTCGTCAGCTCGGCCTCCGCCAGGAAGACGGACGGGGAGACCTGCCTGCGGCCGGTGCCAAAGTGCACGTTGCCCAGATTCAGCTCATCCATGGCCAGCCCATGCGCGTGCGCGAAGGGCACCGAGGCCACATCCCTCAACAACACCAGGGTGCGCACACCGTCCTTGGACAGGGCGGCGAAGTCCACCTGGGACAGGGGCAGAATCTGCACCTCGATGGCGCTCTGGACGGCCAGGGCCATGGCCGCGCGGATGAGAGGGCTGGAGGCCGCCTCGTCATCCGCCACGACCACTCGGGAGACCTTGAGGAACGGGAGCCAGGCCTCGACGACCTGACCATGGATGAGGCGGTTGTCGACGCGGACCAGGGTGATCACGGCAGTCTCGAATCGCCGACCCGCGCGGGTCCGTCAAGTTCGCGGCTGCTGTGCCTCGCGAAGCAGGGCGGATGCGCAGGTGATGTTGCGCTGGCCGTGGGAAGCCAGCTGGTTGGCCATCTCCGGTAGCGACAGCTCCTCCGAGCGGAGCGAGTTCGCCTTCAGCAGCATGGGCAGGTTGACGCCAGCAAGGACCTCCACATTCATTCGCTGACACATCATCAGCGACTCCTTACAGGGCGTACCTCCGAAGAGGTCGGCCAGGATGATGACGCCCGCACCCTCATCCACGCGGGCAATCGCCTGCTTCATCTTCGCCCGGATATCCTCGACAGGAGTCCCAGGCTCGATGTTGCAGGTTGCCACCGCGGGAAGCTCTCCCACGATCTGCTCCGCGGTGGAGACCAGCTCCTCCGCCAGACGTCCGTGCGCTGCGACGACGAGGCCGACCATGTCCGCTCCTGACCAACCCCCCGAAGCTGCGTCCTACGCCTGAACGCTGCGCCGCGCAACTCCGGCGAAAGTTTCCGCCCTGACCTCTGACCTAAGCTGCCTCTTCCTGCCTCGAAAGCTAAGACGACCACAGCGGTGGTGCCCGAAATTTCGGGTCCGGCCGCGCACAGGGCTGTCGCCTGCCGGACGGGGGAGCGACACCGCTTCCCCCACACTCTACGAGATGCGGTGGCGACTTTCAGGGTGCGTTGAAATGAACGTTAGTCATTAGGCGCCGTATCAACCGCCAGGGCGGCGAGCAGGCATCCGGAGGTCGTCTTTGACGGCCGCTTTCAGCACGGCGGATTACTTGTGGGGACGCGGCGGGCCGGATGGGATGTGCCCGGCGTTGAACGCACCGGCCTGACTCCGGGGCGACGCGAGGACGTCATGGCCAAGACGAAGTTGCTGAAGCAAGGCGATGCGGTACCCGACATCACCCTCACCGGCGCGGGGGGGCAGTCGGTGCGGCTGCGTGATTTGGTGGGCCAGAAGGTGTTGGTCGTCTACTTCTATCCGAAGGACGACTCGCCCGGCTGCACGGCGCAGGCCTGCGGACTGAGGGACCAGTACGAGGACTTCGTCGCCGCGGGCGCGGAGGTGGTGGGCATCAGCGGTGATTCGGTGGGCTCGCACGAAGGCTTCGCGGCGAAGCACCGGCTGCCCTTCAAGTTGCTCAGCGACGCGCGCGGCGAGGCGCGCGAGGCCTTCGGTGTGTCCTCGTCCTTCCTGGGCCTGCTGCCTGGACGCGTCACCTTCGTGGTGGACCGGTCGGGCGTCGTCCGCGACAGCTTCGAGTCGCAGGTTCGCGTCGGCGAGCACGTGCGGCGCGCGCTCGAGCTGGTGCGCACGCTGGCGCAGGAAGGTGGCGCGCCGGCCTCCGCCGCCAAGTAGCGGACGGAAGGGGCACGCGCGCGGTGCCTCCGGGACCCAGCGCCCCGGAGCGCCGCCGCGGGGAGTGCGCCGCGGCGGACGGCCACGGCTTCGTCATGCAGAACACCGGGCTGCGCGCGTTCCGCGCGCGTTATCGTGGGCCCATGTTCATCTCTTCCGGTAGGCGGTGGGGCGTCGCGGTGCTGTCCCTGGGAATGCTGGGCGGTGCGTGCGCGGCGCGGCAGGACGTGGCGCCATCCGCTGAGGCGACGCAGGAGGCCCCGGCCATGGCAACGACGTTGACGTGCATGCTGAGTGGCCCGGCGCAGGTGCGCGCGGGCGAACCCGTGGAGCTGGTGTTCGAGCTCGGCAATCCCACGGCGCAAGCCCTGCGCGTGCTCGGCTGGCACACGCCGCTGGAGGGCGTCCTCAACGAAATCTTCGACGTGTCTCGCGACGGAGGCTCGCTCGACTACCGGGGGCCCATGGCGAAGCGCGCGCCGCCCACGGCCGACAGCTACCTCACCCTCTCCCCCGGCACGTCGGTGGAAGGCAAGGTGGACGTCGCCCGCTACTATGACCTGCAGACGCCCGGAACGTACCGCATCGCGTTCCGGGGCCCGCTGATGGACGTCGCCCGGGAGGGCGAGCCGGTGCCCGCTCCGAATGGCGGGTTCCGCCCGGCGGAAGTGCCGTGCCCCGTGGTGGAGGTCACCGTCACGCCCTGACGGCAAGGACGCGAGCCTCGCGCGGACCGCCCTGCCGCGCGAGGTGGCGCGCCGTCAGCCCGCCACCAGCCTGGCGCGCTGCCGCGCGGGACGGATGCGGGCAGTAGCGCCCGCGCCAAAGCGGAGGAAGTCCTCCTCCACGCCGTCGCTGAAGATGACGCCCTCCGACGCCATCCGCGACTCCAGCACCAGCTCGCGCTCCTCCGTCACGTCGCCCATCACCAGACTGGCGCCCGAGTGACGGCTGGCGAAGGGCTCGCGCACCACGAAAATCAGCCGCGGGTCCTCCCAGCCCAGGCGCACGGGCGCGCACGGCACCCCACCCGCGTGGGCCGTCACGCCTCGCGCCAGGTTGAAGATGGAGGACAGCCACCCGGTGGCGCCCGCGCCCGTGGACACCACCACGCCGCTGGAGGACTGGGACTCCTCCTCGTCGCCGGTGCGCAGCCGGTAGCGCGCGGACACATGGGAGCGCGCCCCGATGAACAAGTCGTTGAAGGCCAGCAGCCGCTGCCCGTCCTCCAGGCGCGCCTCCGCCAGGGTGACGCGCTTGAAGGCCGCCTTGCCCTCCAACACCCGCCGCACCGCCCCGCGCGCGCCCGAAACCGCATGGGGCAAGAGCACGCCGTCGAAGCGCTCCGGGTCCGGATTCACGCCCACCAGCGGCTGCTCGCCCACGTACTTCGCCACGTTCGCCACCAGCCCGTCCTGCCCCGCGACGACCACCACCTCCTTGCCGGTGAAGAGGAAGGTGGGCACCAGGCTCCGGTCCACCTGCTGCACCGGCAGCCCGAAGGACAGCGACTCCCGCAGCGTGTCCACGTTGCACCGGTAGGCTTCGTCCTCGCGGGTGAACTCGTCGAAGTCCTGGCCCGCGTGCTCCACGTAGAACTTCGCCTGCTTCCTGGTGTTGAAGCGCTCCACCAGGCCCGCCATGCGCGTGCGGCGCGTGACGAGCACGATTTTCTCGTACATGGTCCCCTCCCCGGCCTCAGCGCTCGCGGCCCTTGCCGCCCATCAGCGAGCGCAGGAGGTCCGGCGACACGTTCAGCTCGCCGATGCGCTGCGCGTTCTCCGCCATCTCCCGGAAGGCCAGGGCGATGTTGAGCGCCGGGTCCCCACCACCCGCGGACGTGGCCATCAGCGTCTTCCAGTCCACCCCGCGCACGGGGGCCAGCGTCTTCTCCAGCGCGTACGCGCGGGCATCCGCGGCCTGCCGCTCGTTGTCGCTCCAGCGCGTCATCAGCGCGGCGCGCTGCTCCTCCACCGCGATGTCCGCGGCCATCTTCGCCTCGCGAATCTGCCGCTGCCGCGCCTCCACCGCCAGCTCCGTGGCCAGCTCGCTCTCCTTGATGCGCCGCTCCTGCTCCACCGCGGCGTTGCGGCGCGCGTAGATGGCCTCATCCGCGTCGCGTTGCAGCGCCTCGCGCGACTCGGCCTCCAGCGCCCGCGCCATCTCCGGCGCCGGCTTCACCGACAGCAGCGAGAAGGCCATGACCTCCACGCCCAGCGCCTTCACCGGCTCCGCGACGGCCAGGGCCGCCAGCACCTGCTGTTCAATGGCGTCCGAGCGCACCAACACCTCGCGCAGCGTCAGCCCCTGCACCACCGAGCGCGCCCGCACCTGCGCCACCTGCACCAGCCGCTCCTGGAGCTTCTCCGGGTCATCCGAGCGGTAGCGCCCCGTGGAGCCCAGTGAGTAGTCCAGCAACGATGCGAGCCGGCGCGGGTCCGTCACCCGCCACGTGAGCTGCCCTTGCAGCGTCACCGCCTGGAAGTCCCGCGTCACCTCGTTGAACACGAACGGCACGTCCGCGCTGGACAGCGGCACCGACACCAGCGTCGCCGACGGCTTCCAGTAGAAGAACGAGAGCCCCGCCCCCTCCTGGACCACCTTTCCCCCCTCGAACCGCATCACGTACGTCGTCGGTGCCGCCTTCATGTAGCCGATGACCATGGGCCCTCCGCCCGCCTTCGTGTCTTCAGGACACCTAGTTAGTGTCAAACAAACACGATTTCAAGTCAATGTGCGGAAGCGCGAGGTGCGGGCCCGCGGATGTCCGGTGCCGAATCACGGTTCATCCGCGTTGCGACACAAAGCACACAGGGCTCATGGACGAATGCGCCGGTCGTGCGCAGGGTGGCAGGAGCCCCGGCGTTGGCGTCAGTGATGCCGGGCCACGAGGAAGGGCACAGGGTGGCGACACACGAATGGCATCCGGTTGCAGCGGGATTTTCGCGCGCTGGCCATTCCGCCGCCGCACGCAGTTCCTACCTTTCGGGAGCACTTCGGGAGAGCGCATGCGGATCGCGGTGATTTCGGACCTTCATCTCGGGCGGCGTGATGCCGCCGACCACTTCGGGCACGACGACTCCGGCTTCCTGCGGTTCCTCCGTTTCTTGGAAGGCAACTTCGAGCGAATCGTGCTGCTCGGGGACGTCTTCGAGACGCTCACCCCGCGCACGCCCGGGCGAAAGGTGGCGGAGCTGCTGGCGGCCCGCGCGGCGCACCCGGAAATCGTCCGGCGCTTCGAGCTGCCGCGCTACCACTACATCCACGGCAACCACGACCTGGTGGCGGGCACCGTGCTGGGGGCGCCCGACCAGCTGATTCTGCAGGCGGACGGCGTGCGGATGCTGTTCACCCACGGACACCACCACGACTGGATGATTCGCAAGGCGCGCCTGCTGTCGGAGGCGGCGGTGTGGGCCGGGGCGTGGCTGCGGCGGATGCGGATGCGGGCGATGTTCCGCTGGTTCCAGGCGCTGGACTTGAAAATCACCAACGCGCTGCCGGACCCGGAGCGGTGCACCTTCCAGCGCTGGGCCATGGCGCGGGCCAACGCGCATCACGCGGACGTCGTCGTCACCGGCCACACCCACCTGGGCCTGCGGGTGGAGCACGGCAGCAAGCTGTTCCTCAACAGCGGCACGTGCTCGGAGGGGCAGTTCTCCTTCCTCAGCCTGGACACCCGGGCCGCGAGCTACTCGCTGCACACCACCTGGTAGCCTCTGGCCCGCGAGCGGGCGGGGAGGCGGCGGAGAGCCAGGTCCGCCGCTTCTTCCTCCCCCATCCCGCGGGAGGGGGAAGTAACATTGGCGGATGTTCAGGCGGCTCACGGAAGCGCTGCGCGTCCTGACGCGACGCTCCCCGACAAGAGGTCCCGGCCCCACGCCGGGTGCCCCCCGGCAGATGCTCCTCGCCGACGTGTCCGCTGACGCGCGGCCCCGGACGAAGAAGCCGGCCGCGCGCCGGTCTCCCCCCCGCACCACCCGGCTGGCGCGCTACTTCGACCTCCACGATGACTTCCGCATCCCCGGCCGGCCCGAGCTGAGCGACCCGGTGGCGGTGGAGCTCCACCGGAAGCTGGACTCCGTCTGGCTCTTCACCTCCGGCGCCCGCGTGCGGAGCGTGGGCAGGCTGCGCCTGACGGTGACGCCGCCCGGACCGCCGCTGGACTTCTCGCTCGCGGGCGCGGGGCTCACCCCCGTCGTCTCCGCGCGGGTCGCCTCCGTCTTCCGGGAGCTGGCGCCCGATGACGTACAGCTGCTCCCGGTGGAGGTGGAGGACCGCGACGAGCCCCACTTCATCCTCGTCGCCACCCGGCTGGTGCGCTGCATCGACGACCGGGCCTGCGCGGAGGTCATCCACTACACCGCCGAGGACGGCCTCCCCGAGCGCGTGGGGCACTACCGCAACGTCAGCGGACTCCGGGTGGACCCCACGAAGACGAACGGCGCCCGGGTGTTCCGCACCTGGGGCTGGCCGGTGAGCCTCATCGTGTCAGAGGGCATCAAGGAGGCCCTGGAGCATGCCGGCATCACCGGCGCGCGCTTCGCCGAGGTGACGGAGCCGCCGCGCAAGTCCCGCCGGAAGAAGACCGCCGCCAAGAAGTCCCGGCCCAAGCGCCGCTGAGCCCGCGCCGCCTCCAGCCCCCACGGTTCCAACAGATTTGCCACCCGACTGGAAACTTGTGGGGTAGGGGCACTGACAATATCTTACTCGTTTTCCAGCAAATACCTGGGGACGACGTTGGACAACGAGGACAGCTCATTCGGCAAGTACCGGCTTGTCCAGCAGTTGGCGACCGGTGGGATGGCCCAGCTCTATCTGGCCTCCATCGACGGCCCCGACGGGTTCTCCAAGTCCTGCGTCATCAAGCGCGTGCTGCCGGAGTACGCCAGCCTGGAGTCGTTCAGCCGCATGTTCGCGGACGAGGCGAAGGTCGCCGCGCTGCTGACGCACCCGAACATCGTGCAGGTCTTCGACTTCGGGCGGGTGGACGGCCAGTACTACCTGGCCATGGAGTGGATTCAGGGCCACTCGTTGGACCGGCTGCTGCGACAGGCGCTCCGGAGCAGCCGGGTGGTGGGGATTCGCGTGGCGGTGGACGTGGGGCTCGCGGTGGCGGACGCGCTCGCGTACGCGCACGCGAAGACGCTGCCGGATGGAACGCCGCTCAAGCTGGTGCACCGCGACGTCACGCCGGGCAACGTGCTGGTGTCGCGCGACGGCATCATCAAGCTGGCGGACTTCGGCATCGTGAAGAGCGCCGTCAACGCGGAGCGCACCGTCGCCGGGGTGGTGAAGGGCAAGTATCCGTACATGTCCCCGGAGCAGATCACCAGCAAGGAGCTGGACCACCGCTCCGACCTGTATTCGCTGGGCATCGTCCTCTACGAAGCCGCCACCGGGCGCCGCCTGTTCAAGCGCGACACGCTGGAGGCCACCATCATGGCCGCGTCCCAGGCGAACGTGCCGCCGCCGTCGGAGGGGACGCCCGACTTCCCCGCGGAGCTGGAGCGCATCATCCTCCGGCTGCTGCGGAAGGAGCCCGCCGCGCGCTACCAGAGCGCCCGGGAGCTGCGGGACGACTTGGAGCGCTTCCGCGCCGCCCAGCAGTGGGCGTCGGGAACGCATGAGATGGCGGCGCTCGTCGCCGAGCTGTTTCCGTCCAGCGTCACGGGCCCGCCGCCCACCGCGCTGCCCGCCTCCAGCACCTCCCATGGCAGCAGCTCCTCCACGGGCCGGACGCCCGCCCCCAGCGCCGAGCGCGAGCCGAGCGGCACCTCCGCCACCACGCGGGCGCATGGCGAGGTGGAAGCGCCACGCGAAGGGAGCGCCCAGGGCTTTCCGTGGGCAATCGCCCTGGCCGCGGGCTGCGCGGCCGTGGGCACAGCGCTGTTCTGGTACCTGGCCCCCTGAGCGGCTGCCGCCCGGCGCGGCCGGCGCGGCAACGAGATTCCGATGAAACAGAAGACGTGGATTGCCGTCATCATCCTGGGCACGCTCGCCGCCAACGTGGTGGCCTATCGCGTGGTGCGCGGTCGGCGCGACAGCCCTCCCGAGCTCACGCCGGACGCCGTCACCCGGGTCCCCACGCCTCCGCCGCCCGCCGCGCCGGTGGAGCCGCCGCGGGAGGACCCGAATGAAGGGCTTGCCAGAGCCCGCCGCGCCGCGGGCCTGGCCGCGCTGGAGGACCGGGACTACGACGCGGCCGTCGCCGACTTCACGGAGGCGCTGCGGCTGCGCAAGGACGACCAGGGCGACCTCGTGGAGCTGCTGCGCATCGCGGCCGAGCTGCGGACGCGGGAACAGGCGCGCCAGCAAGGCGAGCAGGCCCGGGCCCAGCGCGAGCCCACGCCGGCCCCCGCCCGCTCCGTCCAGCGCACGCGGCCAGCGCGCGGCACGGCCCGGGCTCAGCCTCGCCAGGAGTCCACTTCCACGGAAGAGGCGCGCGGCGGCCTGCTGCTGGTGACGTCCACGCCCCCCGGGCTGATGGTGCGGGTGGACGGCAAGCCCATGGACCTCACGCCGGCCCGGCTGCCGCTGCGCGCGGGGACGTACCGCGTGGCGCTCGCGCAGGGTGAGCGCACGCTGGCCGAGGAGACGGTGGTGCTGGGCGAGGACGACGTGCGCTCCCTCAACCGCGACCTCACCGCGCAGCTCACTCCCGCGCCAAGGTCCTCGGCGACCGCACCGGCGCCCGGGGAGTCGCCGCCGCCCACGGCGCCCGCGCCCACCAGCCC